>JAGRHM010000064.1 GCA_020445005.1 Candidatus Competibacteraceae bacterium
CGCAAGATCATCGTCGACACCTACGGCGGTTCCGCCCATCATGGCGGCGGCGCTTTTTCCGGTAAAGACCCATCCAAGGTCGATCGTTCCGCGGCTTACGCCGGGCGCTATGTAGCCAAGAACATTGTGGCCGCCGGCCTGGCGGACAAATGCGAAATCCAGGTCTCCTATGCGATTGGCGTTGCTGAGCCGACCTCAATCAGCGTCAATACCTTTGGCACCGGCAAGCTGGATGAAGATCGGCTGGTCACAATTATTCGCGGTCATTTCGATCTGCGGCCTTATGGCCTGGTCAAGATGCTGGATCTGATCCGACCCATCTATCGCAAGACGGCTGCTTATGGACACTTTGGCCGGGAAGAACCAGAATTTACCTGGGAGCGCACCGACCGGGCCGACGCGCTGCGCGAAGCAGCCGGACTCTGAAGCCTTGTGATGCTCATGGAACAATTCGTTGGTGATCGTTGTCATTTGGCAAGTGATTGACCTGATGATCGCTGTTTTATCTCCTGCTTAATATTCCCGCCCCCCACGCCGAGGGGCGCTGCAGCGGTCACCGACCGTCAGGCTCGGCGTGGCATGGCTTTTCATAAGCCAACGGCGCCCGTTCATTCCAACACTGGAGAACGCTATGAACGCCGTCGTGCGCGAAAAACCGTTTACCGACTTTCATGTCGCTGATCTATCCCTAGCCACCTGGGGCCGCAAGGAAATCGCTATCGCTGAAACCGAAATGCCGGGATTGATGGCGATTCGCGAGGAATACCGGGCGCAACAACCGCTCAAAGGCGCTTGCATTGCTGGCTCCTTGCACATGACCATCCAAACAGCCGTGCTCATCGAAACCCTGGCTGATCTTGGCGCGGATATCCGCTGGGCTTCCTGCAACATCTTCTCGACTCAGGATCACGCTGCCGCCGCGATTGCGGCCCAAGATATTCCCGTTTTCGCCTACAAAGGCGAGTCGCTGGTGGAATACTGGGATTTCACCCACCGTATCTTGGAATGGCCGAAGGGCGGCGCACCCAACATGATCCTGGACGATGGCGGCGACGCTACGCTGCTGGTCACCCTGGGCAGCCGGGCGGAGCAGGATCGCTCACTCATTGCCAACCCCACTTGTGAAGAAGAACAAGTATTGTTCGCCGCGATTCGCCAGCGGCTGGAGCGCCAGCCGGGTTGGTACTCGAAAATTCAAGCCAATATCCGAGGAGTGACCGAGGAAACCACCACCGGTGTTCATCGCCTGTACCAGATGGAGAAGGAGGGCCGCCTGCCTTTTCCGGTGTTCAACGTCAACGACTCGGTGACCAAATCTAAATTCGATAATCTTTATGGATGCCGTGAATCGCTGGTGGATGGTATCAAGCGGGCCACCGATGTGATGATCGCCGGCAAAATTGCCGTGGTCCTTGGTTATGGCGACGTGGGCAAGGGCTGCGCCCAGTCGTTGCGGGGCCTGGGCGCAACGGTGTGGGTGACCGAAATTGATCCTATTTGCGCCTTGCAAGCAGCGATGGAAGGTTATCGGGTAGTACGTATGGATGATGTGGCGGATCAGGCGGACATCTTTGTCACCACCACGGGCAACGTGAGCGTGATTACCCATGACCACATGGCGCGGATGAAAAATCAGGCGATTGTATGCAATATTGGTCATTTCGATTCGGAGATCGCAGTCGCCAGTTTGAAAGAATATCGCTGGGAGAACATCAAGCCCCAGGTTGATCACATCATCTTCCCGGACGGCAAGCGGATTATCCTGCTAGCGGAAGGGCGCTTGGTCAACCTCGGTTGCGCCACCGGGCATCCCTCGTTCGTGATGAGCAATAGTTTTACCAACCAGACGCTAGCGCAGATCGAACTGTTCAATCATCGCGACCGTTACGAAAACCAGGTCTACGTGCTGCCCAAGCATCTGGATGAAAAGGTCGCGCGGCTGCATCTGGACCGGATTGGGGCGAAATTGACCACACTGACCCCGGAACAGGCGGCGTATATCGGCGTCGCGGTGGACGGACCGTATAAGGCGGAGAACTATCGGTACTAGCAATGGTAAAGGTTGAGCGGCGAATCCCATCACGCTCAACCTTTCCCAATTTTCCACCTTCAGGAGCAACTCTCTGTTTCCGTTCCTGATGCCTGAAACTTGATACCTGAACCCCCCATACACAATGCCCCAGTCAGACTGGCCAAAAACCTTCAGTTGCGAATTTTTCCCACCCATTACCGCCGAGGGCTTCGCTAAACTCCAAGCGGCTCGCCAGGAATTATTGGTGATGCACCCGGCCTACTTCTCGGTTACCTACGGCGCCGGCGGTTCCACCCGCGACCGCACAGTAGAAGTGGTGCTGGATATTCAAGCCAATAGCGGCGTACCGGCCACTCCGCATCTGACCTGCATCGCTTCAACCCGGAGTAGTGTCCGCGAACTGTTAAACTACTATAAAGCCCACGGTATCCGCCGCATCGTCGCGCTGCGCGGCGATATGCCCTCTGGAATGCGTGATCCCGGCGAGTTTCGCTACGCTAATGAGCTGGTCGGCTTTATTCGCGAGGAATTCGGCGATCACTTCCACCTCGAAGTCGCTGCGTATCCTGAATACCACCCCCAAGCGTCCAACCCGGAACAGGATCTGCAAAACTTTCAACGCAAGGTCGATGCGGGCGCCAACAGCGCTATTACCCAGTATTTCTATAATCCCGACGCCTATTTCCGTTTCATCGACCAATGTACGCGCCGGGGCATCGATATTCCCATCGTGCCAGGCATCATGCCGATCACCAATTTCACCCAGTTAGCGCGCTTTTCCGATGCCTGCGGCGCGGAAATTCCCCGGTGGATTCGCAAGAAGCTGGAAAGTTTTGGCGATGACCGCGACGCCATTCGCGCCTTTGGTCTGGACGCGGTTAGCGCGCTTTGCCGGACCTTACTCGATGGCGGTGCACCAGGCTTGCATTTCTACACAATGAATCAGACCGGATTAACCCTGGCCATCAGCGAACGGCTGGGATTGTTAACCGCCAATTAACCGATTTTAATCGGATTAAACAACAACGCCCTTCCACATGGAAGGGCATTATATTTGAAAACAAGAACTTACTGAGCAGCAATCAGCGCTTTGGCATCCGGCCCCAGAGGCAGCACATAGTCATGGGAAGCCAGCACCAGATTATCAGTGGCGCGGATCAGACGAGCGTTGACGAACACCGACGTCCGGCCCACCGCATAGGTACCGGCAATCACCGCCGCCGCGTTATGCGACTGGCTGATCTCCCTGACAGAACGCGACAAAGCGAACTCGCCCGCGCCCTCCTGAACGAAGATGTTATTACGCATCTTGATCTCGATCACCGTGAAACCCTGCTGGGCGAACCGCGAACCCAGTTGTTCGCCAATCACGCGCCCCAAGCCCGATGACATTTCAAGATTGTTGATATCGACGAATGTCGCGGATAGCAGCGGCTCGCGCCGCTCCCGCAGCCAGGGCGCTCGTGTCAGCAGGGCATCCGCCGCCTGGTAGTTCTGGCCAATCAAGTCTGCATCCTGAATGATGGGACGAATAGGCAGGTCGTCCCCCGAGGAAGCGCAACCCTGGATGCCCACCCAGCCGGACAGGGCCAAAAACGCGACCCCTGCGCGTAGAATTAGCTTCCAGTTCATGGGCCGACTACCTCCATAATACGAGTAGTAACAGGCGCGGGTCCGCGAGCGAGATATTGTCCGACATTGTTGTCACTGATGTAGTAGATATCCCGGAGGCTGACGATATAACGATCGCCGTTCATGATGGAAGTGGTGACAATGATTTCATGATCCGGGTTGTCGGTAATGTAACCGGTCACGATATCCGCTCCAACTGCCCCCACCATCCATGCCGCGGTTGAGCTTTGGTCGGCTATGCCGCGCAACACAAATACGCTGCTGGCCAAGCCCGTGAACAGCCCCGGCACCGGCCGAATGAAACCCCGATCATTATGTGCAACCACCTGCACGTCATAGCTGAGCGGCAGACCTGCGGATGGATTTTCGGTAATCGAAAACCCTCTTTCGAGCAGGTGGGTTATTAACAGATTGTGAAACGCCTCGCCAAAATCGCTGTTATAGCGGGGCTGCTGGACGTACAGGGAAATCGGTCGCCCCTGTTGATCGCTGGAACCGATCAATGAGCCATGCAAGCGGTTGGCTACATCTTCAGTAAGAACATCCCAGTGATGTGCGGCCTGCATCTTTTTCTGGTAAGAGACAGGATAAGTGGTTGCAACAGGTATCTGGGACGCGCAAGCCCCCAGCCCCAGACAGAGAATGACAAGAGAAGCATACGAGATTTTCATGAGTTTCTCCCTCGGCTTTTTGTATCCGTTGTTAGCGGCGCTCTTACGAGTTTAGCGGGTTATACCACCGGTTCCACCCCTTGACAACAAGGGTTTTGTAAATCGATCCATTGATTTTACCCACAAGTTGTAAACCGGCTGATTATCAGAGCAAACAACGTCTTAATAATTTGCTTCAACACATTATGTTGTATATAAACCTACTTTAAACCACATTATGTAGAAGCGTGGGTCTGGAATTTTTTCCCGTATCCTCTAAAATTCTCAATCCTGAATCACACATTATGCAGTTTTTCTCAATCCAGCACCCAACCACTCTTGATCCTGATCGCGCCATAATCAACTTTTCCAGAGACTCCAGGCTTATGAAAATTGCGCACTTACAACCTGCTGTTGACCGTCTGACCACTGCCGCCGACGCGCCGCTGCAGCCCGCCTCCTGGGATATCTGGGACAAGAAATATCGGCTGAAATCCAAGGATGGACTTCCTGTTGACGAAACAATCGATGGCACTTACCAAAGGGTTGCCCATGCGCTGGCCGAGGTAGAGATAACTCCGGAACTACGCGAACACTGGCGTGAAAAATTTTTATGGGCCTTACGCCACGGTGCGATTCCAGCGGGACGCATCATCTCGAACGCTGGCGCTTGGGAGCATAAACCGGCGACCTCGACCATCAATTGCACGGTGTCCGGCACGATTCAGGATTCGATGGATGACATTCTACGCAAGGTGCATGAAGCAGGGCTCACATTAAAAGCGGGTTGTGGCATCGGGTATTGCTTTTCCACTCTGCGCCCGCGCGGCGCTTATGTATCCGGGGCTGGGGCCTATACCTCCGGTCCCCTGTCGTTCATGGATATTTACGACAAGATGTGTTTTACCGTCTCCTCGGCGGGTGGGCGGCGCGGCGCGCAGATGGGAACTTTCGATGTGGGCCATCCCGATGTCATGGAATTTATCCGCGCCAAGCGCGAAGCGGGGCGCTTGCGACAATTCAATTTGTCGCTGCTGATCACCCGTGAATTCATGGAGGCTGTCAAGGCGGATCAAGACTGGGTGTTAGCGTTCCCGATGATGGCTCAGGAAGTCGAACAGGATCGGGTTGACTTACATGACGCCTCGCGGATCGTCTGGCGTGAATGGCCCACGACTCAGGGATTGATCGTCAATGATCACGGCCAGGTCGCCTGCAAGATTTATCGAAAAATTCGTGCTCGGCGCTTGTGGGATGTGATCATGTCCTCAACTTACGACTATGCGGAACCGGGATTCATTTTGATTGATGAAGTCAATGCAATGAATAACAACTGGTTCTGTGAAAATATACAAGCGTCAAATCCTTGCGGCGAGCAAATGCTCCCTCCTTATGGATCTTGCTTGCTCGGTTCGATCAATCTCACCCAGTTCGTGGAGAATCCCTTTAAGAAAAAAGCCCGTTTTGATTGGGATGCCTACCGCCAGGTAATCGCCATTTTCACCCGGATGTTGGATAACGTTGTAGAGATTAATGGCCTACCGCTGGAGCAACAGCGTCGGGAAATTCTTAGCAAACGCCGGCATGGCATGGGCTATCTGGGACTCGGTTCGACATTAACCTTGCTCGGTATGAAATACGGGTCACCGGAATCCCTGGCCTTCACCGATGAAGTCACTCGGGAAATGGCACTCGTCGGCTGGCGGGTCGCTTTGGAATTGGCCCAGGAAAAAGGTCCGGCGCCTATTCTCGAACAGGAATTTACTATCACCGCCGATTTACTGCGCAAGCGCCCGGAGATGGCGGAAGATGGCATCCGCGAAGGGGATTGTGTCAAGGGTAAGGTTCTACACGCGCGCTATAGTCGCTATATGCAGCGAGTTGCGGAAGCTGATCCCGACTTGGTGAAGGCGTTGGCCGAAACCGGCGCCCGGTTCACTCACCACACGTCAATCGCGCCGACCGGCACTATTGCGCTCTCACTGGCCAACAACGCCAGCAACGGCATCGAGCCCAGCTTTGCCCATCACTATTCGCGGAACATTATCCGCTCTGGAAAAAAATCCAAGGAAAAAGTCGATGTATTCTCTTTTGAATTATTGGCCTATCGGCACCTGATTAATCCCAGGGCTATTCCGAATGCTCAATCGCCTGAAGAACAGTTGCCGGATGCGTTTATCACCGCCGATGACGTGACGCCCAAGCAACATGTCGACATCCAGGCCGCCGCACAAAAGTGGGTCGATTCCAGCATTTCCAAAACTGCCAACGTCCCCACCGATTTCCCTTATGAGGATTTCAAGGATATCTATCTTTACGCCTACGAGCAGGGTCTCAAGGGCTGCACCACCTTCCGTTTCAATCCAGCGGCCTTTCAGGGTGTGCTGGTCAAGGAGCAGGATCTGGCGAATACCCGCTACCGGTTTGTGTTGGAGGATGGCTCGGAAATCGAGGTGCAGGGCAACGAGGAAGTCGAGTATGACGGCGAAATTCACACAGCGGCCAATCTGTTTGACGCTATTAAGGAGGGGTATTACGGGAAATTTTGAGGCTTCAGAAGTGCATGGGGACTGAGTTGCCGCTCAATCCCCATGCGTGAGGAGACAAGTTCTGCAACCGAGCGTCTCCCCCTTGGTGTGTATTTGCTCTCAAATACGAGGGCAACAATAGCAGACAAAACTTTGCTTTCAACCCCTCATATACCAAGGTTTTAAGGCTCGGTTGCATCTCAACTTATGAGGTGTTAACCCATGAGGCTTTTTAAGACTGTGTTTGTCAATGCTTATTCAAGATTTAGACTTGGTAAGTGGGAACGTGTAAGGGCGCACTGGCGCAGCCCTCCATCCCGCTAACTGTAGCTTGATCTTGTAAGGTGCTGTAGCCCCTATTCGATATAGGGGCTATTTTCTATTGGAAGGGAGGCATGCCATGACCGTCAAAATCGACAAAAAAATTATTGCCTATAGCGTTATCAAACCGAATGACGCTCCGGTAACCACACCCCTGTTGGCTGTGCAGCACATGCATGAAAGTGTAGAACGACCAGATGTGTTGCCCGGCGCGACCTACAAAGTTAAAACGCCGCTGTCCGACCATGCGCTGTACATCACCATCAATGACATCGTGCTTAATAAAGACACCCCGGACGAAATTCGCCGCCCCTTTGAAATCTTCATCAACTCCAAGGCGATGGAGCATTTCCAATGGATTGTCGCCCTGACTCGGATCATCTCGGCGGTCTTCCGCAAGGGCGGCGACGTAACGTTCCTGGTAGAGGAACTGCGCTCGGTATTCGACCCGAAAGGCGGCTACTTTAAAAAGGGCGGCAAGTATATGCCCTCGCTGGTCGCGGAGATCGGCGATGTCATCGAATCTCATCTGCGCTCGATCGGTCTTTTGAAAGAAGATGGCCTCGATGAGCATCAGCGTAAATTGATCGAGGAGCAGCGCATCAAATACGAAACCGGCATGAAGGCCGTTGAAGAAGCCGGTGTCAGCACTTTTCCTGCCGAAGCCACGCTCTGTGACAAATGCCGGAACAAGGCAGTGATTGTCATGGACGGTTGCCTGACCTGCCTGAACTGTGGCGACTCCAAGTGTTCCTAAAGCAAGCGACTTGTTTTCAGATTTCCCGTGAGATTGCATGATGTCCACACAATTACCTGACCGTATGACCGTTATTGAAATTACCGAACCGGGTGGCCCGGAGAAACTGGTGCCAGCCCATCGGCCCTTACCACAACCGGCTACCGGCGAACTCTTAATCCAGATTGCCGCTGCAGGCGTTAATCGACCGGATTGCCTGCAACGCCAGGGTAGCTACCCTCCCCCTCCAGGCGCATCCGACATTCCCGGTTTGGAAGTCGCTGGTACGGTTGTCGCAGTGGGCGAAGGCGTTGACCACTGGGCGGTTGGAGATCAAGTGTGTGCTCTGCTGACCGGCGGCGGCTATGCTGAATACTGTGTCGCCCCTGCTCCGCAATGCCTGCCGGTTCCTGCGGGCTTAAATCTACAGCAGGCCGCTGCACTCCCGGAAACCTTTTTCACGGTCTGGAGCAATATCTTTGACCGCGGGCGGCTGCAGCCAGGAGAAACTTTACTGGTCCACGGCGGCGCCAGCGGCATCGGCACGACTGCTATCCAACTGGCCAAGGCGCTGGGATCACGAGTGTTGACGACGGTTGGCAGCCCTGACAAGGTACAGCCCTGCCTCGATCTGGGCGCTGAACGGGTTATTCACTATCGTGAAGAGGATTTCGTGCAGGTGGTTAAAAGCATCACGAATGGCCGGGGGGTGGATGTGATTCTGGACATGGTGGGCGGCGACTATGTACAGCGCAACCTCAGCGCGTTGGCGGTTGAAGGCCGGCTGGTCTTTATCGCTTTCCTGCGCGGCGCCAAAGTCGAGCTGAATTTGGCACCGGTCATGATGAAACGACTGACCGTGACCGGTTCGACCCTGCGCGCTCGACCTGTCGCCGATAAAGCGCCGATTGCTCAGGCCCTGCGCGAGACGGTCTGGCCTCTGCTGGCAACCGGAATGGTCAAGCCGATCATTGATCAGACCTTTCCGCTAACTGAAGCCGCCGCTGCCCATACGCTGATGGAATCAAATCGCCATATTGGCAAAATTCTGTTGCAGGTCGCTTAACCTTGCAGTGGAGAATGCTTCGGAGCGTGGATAGTCGCGATGACTGCAGAATATTTATTACCTGATAATAAATTCTGCATTGCAACAAAAAATCATCTATGCTTTAGTCAACTAATATGAAAGATGACGTTTCGTTCAGCGTTCGCGCGCTGGCGAAATCCAAGCAACAGGTGAGAGGTAAAACCATGCGTGGTCACAGTAAACTCCACCACCCGTTTGTTTGGTTCGAAAACGGTGGATGGTGGTTCAAAGTTTTTGGCGAATGTTTTGGTCCTTACTGGGAGTTAGTTGATGCCCGCTATAACCTATTGGTCATTCAGGGGCTCAGCCAGCAACTGCGCCGTGCCGTCGCCCGCTAAACCAGGGTTCGATACCCACAGAAAAGCCGGGCCTTGCAGCCCGGCTTGAGTGATTAACCGCAGAACGGATATTAACCGATAGCCGCCTCGGGGCGATCCACCAGTTCGACATAGGCCATTGGCGCGTTGTCTCCCACCCGAAATCCACACTTGAGAATGCGCAAATAACCGCCAGGGCGTCTCTGATAACGAGGCCCCAGTTCATTGAACAACTTGGTCACTACCTCCCGGTTGCGCAGCCGGTCGAAAGCCAATCGCCGGTGAGCCACGCTGTCCTGCTTGGATAGGGTAATCAACGGTTCGGCAACCTGGCGTAGTTCCTTGGCTTTGGGCAAGGTGGTTCGAATCAGCTCATGCGTAAATAGCGAAGCAGCCATATTGCGCAGCATCGCTTTTCGATGGCTGCTGGTTCGATTCAGTTTGCGACCGATTTTTCGATGGCGCATGACAATAATTCCTTCGAAGAAAAACAAGTTAGACAGACCGAGCAGATGACGCAAAGCATGATCATCATGCCTACTCGAGATTGGCGTCCTCACTGTCAATCGGCGAGGATAACGGTTTCGAGGATTTATCGCCCTCAGGGATCTCGGCAGACGCCGCGCCAGCCTTGCGCGAGGTAGTCGCACGCTCCTCAGATGGTTGCTCCTGATTCAAACCTGGCGGTGGCCAATTATCCACCTTCATTCCCAGACTCAACCCAAATTTAGCGAGTACTTCCTTGATCTCTGTCAGCGATTTCTTGCCCAGATTCGGCGTTTTCAGCAATTCTGCCTCGGTGCGATGCACCAAATCACCGATGTAATAAACATTTTCTGCTTTCAGACAGTTAGCCGAACGGACCGTCAGCTCGAGGTCGTCTACGGGTTGCCTCAATCGGGGATCGACATCTTCCGGTGGTTGCGGCTGCGGTTCGTCCCGCTTGCCCTTGAGATCGACAAACACTGACAACTGATCCTGAAGGATTTTAGCGGCTACACGGATCGCCTCTTCCGGATCAATAGTGCCATTGGTTTCCAGATTCAGAACCAATTTGTCCAGATTGGTGCGCTGTTCAACGCGGGCGCTTTCCACCCGATAGCTGATTCTTTGAATAGGACTAAAGGAGGCGTCCAGCCGTAATCGGCCCAGCGGTCGAGTTTCGGCATCACTATTTTCCTGCTGAGTCGCTGGACGGTAACCACAACCACGTTCGATTTTCAACCGCATATTCAGCTCACCACTTTTAGTGAGTTGTGCAATGAGTTGATCTGGATTGACAATATCGATAGCATGGCTTTTTTCGATGTCACCCGCCAATACTGGTCCCGGCCCTTTTTTAGTCAGCGTCAAACTGGCTTCTTCAATGCCGTCCTGCAAAGTAACGGCAACTCCCTTGAGATTGAGTAGAATATCGATGACATCCTCTTGTACGCCCTCGATCGTCGAATATTCGTGCAGGACTCCATCGATCTCGCACTCGACAATCGCAGCGCCGGGTATGGACGAGAGCAGAATACGCCGCAGAGCATTGCCCAACGTATAGCCAAACCCACGTTCCAGAGGTTCCACGGTCACTTGCGCCGATTGCCGTTTGTCATCGAGGATTTTAATCTCAACGCGAGTCGGCTTCAGCAAATCAAATACGCCTAACACCATCCGTTTCCCCCCGGATTCGATCACTTGGAGTACAACTCCACCACCAGCGACTCATTGATATCCGGCGGAAGATCGCTGCGATCCGGAACCCGCTTGAATATCCCGCGCATTTTGTTGGCATCCACTTCGACCCAGTCCACAAAGCCCTGCCCCTGAGCCAGTTGCAGTGCGTACTGGATTCGCGTCTGGGTGCGGCTCTTTTCGCGAATCGCCACCACATCTTCTGGCTTGACTTGATAGGAAGGAATGTTGACTCGCTGGTCATTGACCAGGATCGCCTGGTGGGAAACCAGTTGCCGGGCCTCGGCGCGCGTGCCGCCAAATCCCATGCGATACACCACGTTATCCAGGCGACACTCCAGCAGCTTTAGCAGATTTTCGCCAGTGGAGCCTTTACGACGCGCAGCTTCCTTATAGTAATTAAGGAATTGGCGCTCCAGCACTCCATAGATACGGCGCAATTTCTGCTTTTCGCGCAACTGCAGGCCATAGTCGGACAAACGGGGGCGACGCGCGCCGTGTTGACCCGGCAGGCGTTCCAGATTGCACTTGCTTTCCAGCGGTCGGGCGGCGGATTTCAAAAACAGATCAACGCCTTCCCGACGACTCAATTTACATTTGGGACCGAGATATCTCGCCACGGTAAAACTCCTGGATTAGACACGCCGACGCTTAGGCGGGCGACAACCATTATGCGGAATAGGCGTCACATCCATAATACTCATAATCTTGAATCCGGCGGCGTTCAAAGCGCGCACTGCGGATTCGCGACCCGGCCCTGGTCCTTTGACATTGACTTCCAGATTCTTGACGCCGTAGTCCTTGACTACGTTACCTACTCGTTCAGCGGCGACCTGCGCAGCGAAGGGCGTGCTTTTGCGCGAGCCGCGAAACCCTGAGCCACCCGCAGTAGCCCACGCTAGCGCGTTCCCCTGGCGGTCAGTAATAGTGATAATGGTGTTGTTAAAAGAAGCGTGAATATGGGCAATCCCATCCACGACATTTTTTTTGACGCGCTTGCGCGTCTTGGTAACCGGTTTTGCCATCCTCCAGCCTATGCCAAGTGTTCCAACGATTCAGGCGAAGAAACTTATTTACGGATAGCGCGACGCGGACCTTTGCGCGTCCTAGCGTTGGTGCGGGTGCGCTGGCCGC
>JAGRHM010000065.1 GCA_020445005.1 Candidatus Competibacteraceae bacterium
CGGTCGATCATCCGCATGGCGGTGGTGAGGGCCGCACCTCTGGCGGACGCCACCCGGTATCGCCGTGGGGTGTCCCGACCAAGGGCCACAAAACTCGCTCGAACAAGCGCACCGACAAACTGATTGTGCGCCGGCGTAAGAAGTAGGACTGGCTGAACCGAGAGGATAAGTTAAGGTGCCACGCTCGATTAAGAAAGGCCCATTTGTCGATCTCCACCTGGCTAAAAAGGTGGAACAGGCAGTGGCCACGAATGCCAAGCGTCCGATCAAAACTTGGTCGCGGCGCTCAATGATTCTGCCGGAGATGATCGGATTGACCATCGCGGTGCATAACGGCCGGCAACATGTACCGATTCTGGTTACCGAAAACATGATCGGTCATAAGCTCGGCGAATTTGCGGCGACCCGCACCTATCGCGGGCATGCCGCGGACAAGAAATCCAAGTAAGGGGCGGTCCGATGCAAGCTGTCGCTATTTTAAAACATGCCCGCATCTCGCCACAGAAGGCCCGATTGGTTGCTGATCAGGTTCGAATGCTTCCGGTTGGGAAGGCTTTGGAGATTCTGACGTTCAGCAACAAGAAAGCGGCGCAACTGATTAGGAAAGTGCTGGAATCGGCGATTGCTAACGCCGAGCACAACGAAGGCGCTGATATCGATGAGTTGAAGGTGTCTGCGATCTGGGTCGATTGTGGTCCTGTACTAAAGCGCATGCATGCGCGCGCCAAGGGGCGTGGTAATCGCATCATCAAGCGCACCAGCCATATCACTGTCACGGTCGCTGAATAAAAAGGAGCGAGAACGACATGGGTCAAAAAGTCAGTCCTACAGGTATCCGGTTGGGCATTGCGTCCGACTGGACTTCCAAATGGTATGCCAGCAGTAAGAACTTCCCCGATTTGCTGGAAACCGATCTCAAGGTGCGGCAGTTTTTGAAAAAGAAATTGTCCAATGCCTCGGTCAGCCGAATACAGGTGGAACGGCCTGCGCGTCTGGCGCGCATCACGATTCATACCGCCCGGCCAGGCGTAGTGATCGGCAAAAAAGGCGAGGATATCGAAGCGTTACGCAAGGATGTCGCCCGAATGATGGACCTGGATATCAAGGACCTGCAGGTCAACATCGAAGAGATCCGCAAACCGGAACTGGATGCGCAACTAGTCGCTGAAAGCGTGGCTCAGCAACTGGAACGGCGCATCATGTTCCGCCGGGCGATGAAACGCACAGTGGCCAATGCAATGCGCTTGGGCGCACTGGGGATTAAAATACAAGTTTCCGGCCGGCTCAACGGTGCGGAAATTGCCCGTAGCGAATGGACTCGCGAAGGTCGGGTTCCCCTGCACACGTTACGCGCCAATATCGACTATGGCTTGGCCGAAGCGCAAACGACTTATGGCGTAATCGGTATCAAAGTCTGGATTTTCAAGGGCGAAGTATTCGGTCTGGAACGGCAGAGCGAGACCAAATCCGAGAAGGCTTCAGCGAACTAAGTGGTTGGCCAGGGTTGCAGAACTCCGCATCCTACTGCGGAGTTCCTGTTTTATAGACGAGAAGAAACATGTTACAGCCGAAAAGAACGAAATTTCGCAAACAGCGCAAGGGACGCAACCGTGGCTTCGCAACCAGCGGCGCCGAGGTCAGCTTTGGCGAATACGGGTTGAAGGCCACCACGCGCGGTCTGTTGACCGCACGTCAGATTGAAGCTGCGCGCCGTGCGATTAACCGCTACATCAAGCGCGGTGGCAAGGTGTGGATTCGCATTTTTCCAGACAAGCCCATCACCAAAAAACCCCTGGAAGTGCGCATGGGTAGCGGCAAGGGCAATGTCGAGTACTGGGTAGCCAAGGTCAAGCCCGGTTGCGTATTGTATGAAGTAGAGGGCGTGTCCGAACCAGTTGCCCGGGAAGCTTTTCGCCTAGCGGCCGCCAAGCTCCCAGTGCAAACGGTCTTTGTGACTCGAATGGTGATGTGATGAAAGCAAGCGAACTACGGGAGAAAAGCACGGATGAGCTAAAGCAGGAGCTGCTGGCGTTGCTGCGCGAGCAGTTCAATCTGCGCATGCAGAAAGCGACCCAACAGGCGAATAAACCCCACCTGTTTCGACAGGCGCGGCGTAATATCGCCCGGGTCAAGATGGTGTTAAGCGAGAAGGCGAAGCAGGCATGACGACGGAACCACAGGCAGAGCGCACCCTGACCGGGCGCGTCACCAGCAATAAAATGGATAAAACTATCACCGTGGTCATTGAGCGGTTGGTCAAGCATCCGGTATACGGCAAATATATCCGCCGCACCACCAAGGTGCATGCGCATGACGAACGGAATGAGTGCCGTGAAGGCGACCTAGTGACGATCAAGCAGTGCCGGCCGCTCTCTAAAACCAAGTCCTGGATGCTGGTGTCCGTAGTTAATCGCGCCCAATAAGCGGGATAGACGCGCCGGTCTTTTTCCAACTCCGTGAAGAGAATATAAAACATGATTCAGATGCAGACGATGTTGGAAGTCGCCGACAACAGCGGCGCCCGCCGGCTGATGTGCATCAAAGTGCTGGGTGGTTCACACCGCCGCTATGCGCACATTGGCGATGTCATCAAGGTGAGCGTCAAGGACGCTATCCCGCGCGGCAAGGTTAGCAAGGGCGAGGTTTATAACGCTGTCGTGGTGCGCACTCGCAAGGGCGTGCGTCGGCCAGACGGTTCGCTAATCCGCTTCGATGGCAACGCCGCGGTGCTGCTGAACAACAAACTGGAGCCGATCGGCACCCGCATCTTTGGGCCAGTGACCCGCGAATTGCGCAGCGAGCGGTTCATGAAAATTATTTCCCTGGCGCCTGAAGTGCTGTGAGGGAGGAGGAAAGCAATTATGCGCAAAATTCGAAAGGATGATGAGGTAGTCGTCATCGCCGGCAAGGATAAGGGTCGGCGCGGCAAGGTGATGCGAGTGGCGGAGAACGGTGAGCGCATTCTTGTAGCCGGCGTCAATATGATCAAGCGCCATACTAAACCTAATCCGGCCCGCAACGTGGCGGGGGGTATTATCGAGCGTGAAGCGGCTATGCATATTTCCAATGTGATGCTGTTTAACCCAATGACTAAAAAGGGGGACCGGGTGGGGTTCCGGTTTCTCGAAGATGGCCGCAAGGTGCGCTACTTCAAATCGAATAACGAAGTCGTAGATGTTGTCAGGAGTTCGCCATGACCCGATTGCAACAACATTATCGCGAAACGGTTGCCCCGAAATTGCACGAGCAGTTCAATTACCGCAATGTGATGGAGATACCGCGGATTATCAAAATCACTCTGAACATGGGGGTGGGTGAGGCTGTGGCCGACAAAAAAATCATGGATCATGCGGTCAGCAACCTAACTCAAATTGCCGGGCAGAAACCGATCGTGACGCTGTCGCGCAAATCCATTGCTGGCTTCAAAATTCGCACAGGCTGGCCGATCGGGTGCAAGGTGACTCTGCGGCGGGACCGGATGTATGAATTCCTGGATCG
>JAGRHM010000066.1 GCA_020445005.1 Candidatus Competibacteraceae bacterium
GTGGGACTGCGCCCGGGCCATGGCGGTCAGCAGTTCGTAGCCGCCTTCCGGTTGCATGTCATTCAGTTCAATACCCGCCTGTTGCAATACCGGACGCCAAAGCGGCCAATCGATCCAGTCGCGGAGCCGATGATAAGGTTGCAGGGCGCGCAGGCGCACATCCGCCAGCATCAGACTATGCACCCGCTCTGGATGCCGGCTGGCGAACCGCAAAGCAATCGCGCCACCGAAACTGTGGCCAAGCAAATGAACCTGCTCCAGACCAAGATGATCGAGCAGGGCGGCAAGGTCGTCGGCCATCTCGGGAATAGAGTAGCCTGTCGGTGTCATTTCGCTGCGGCCATGCCCGCGTAGATCATAAGCGACCAACCGGCACAGTCCAGACAGGGCGCGAACAATGCCCAGATGCCAGAATCCCAGACTGGCCGCCAGGCCATGCACCAGCACCAGATCGCCGCAGATGGGCGCTTCGGTTTGGGCCGGGATCCGCAAATAGTTGAGGTTAACCGTAGCCAGTGGTGCAACCGGCATCATTCCTCCAGATAACCCAGCATGGCCAGTTGCGCCAGAATTTTGTCGCGATCCTCGGCGGGAATCGCGTCCTCTTGCACTGCGCCATCCTTAACCGGGCGGGTCGGCGGACCGGAGCGCACTGGCCGGCCATGCAGAAAGCCGGCGGTGAAAGCGTGCGTCATAACCTGGCCATCGAAATCGGCGGGAATCGGTAAATCCAGACTGTGCAACAGATTAGCAGCGATGCCGGCGATGGGCAGGGACTCACGATGCCAACCGGGCTGAATCCCTGGTCCGCCGGCCAGGACGACGCCATCGGGGTGGTGCGTGCCCGTCGCGACCGGCCGAGTGAAAATAACCGGCTCCAGATTACGGATCGAGACAAAGCCGTAATCGGCGAGAACCAGAGTTAAATCCGGGGCGCTGGCGCTGGCCTGACCGGGGAACGCGGCTTCACGGGTCAGAATGTCGCGAATGACCGGTTCGCCGGTCGCAGGATCGCGCAGAGCATAAAGCTGTTCAATCAAGCGGGTGCGAAATGTCGGATAATCTGTCGGCGTAATGCCGGGCTGACCGGGTTCGCGGGCGACGCGAATAAAAATGGCGTTGCTGGAGGGCGTGGGACAATAGGCGACGGTTTTGGCCCAGTCCAGATAAGCAAAGGGGCTGGCGGCCCGGCGCCGGGCGGCGTCGCTGTCGGCAATGTCGTGGTAGCGCAGATAGCCCAGATCAGCCAGATAGCGGTTGATGCGCACGACCCGGCTGGAACCGGTAAAACCATGATCCGAGGCCATGAACACTTGCGCTTCTGGGCCGGCTAACCGCACCAATTCAGCCAGATAGCCATCCAGTCTACGAAAGTAGTCAAAACAAAGTTTGCGCAAATGCAGCCAGATTTCATCTGGAGAATCAGGACGCAATTCCGGATCGAGATACGCCCAGGCCTGATGCTGAATTTTATCCGTGCCATCGAACATGACCGCCATCAGCGCCGGCTGATCTTCGACTAACAGCTTGCGCGCGACCTGGAACCAGAGTTCTTCGCGCGGCAAGTGGTAGCCAATCCAGGCGGCCAGGTAGTCGGTGTCCATCTCCTCGCCGATCTGGTTCTCCCGCTCAAAATCCCAGGCCAGTTCTTTGGGATGAAAACCGGGAATCGCTTGCAGCCGTTCGTAAAGCGAATCCGGAGTCATGTTGCGACGCAAATGCTTCCACGGCGTGAAGCCGGGAATCAGACTGCCATTCAGTCGGGGCGGCGGCGCCATCATCGGGAAATTAAGCGAGACCACCGAGCGGTCCTGCCGTTCGGCGAGACTCCAGATCGTCTCGCAGCGAATATCGCGGAAATCGTAGAGCGTGAAAAACACCTCGTGCTGGCGGTCGTCGACGCGCATGAAGTCATAGATACCATGCGCGCCGGGGTTGCACCCAGTGACCAGCGTGGTCCAGGCCGGTGGAGTCAGCGGATGCGGCGTCGAGCGCAACGGCGCGCGAAAACCATCCGCCATGAACCGCCCGAGAAATGGCATAACCACGCCCTGACCGGGTTGGTCGCGGGTCAGGTCATCGAGAATGTGAAAAGTGGCGCCATCCAGGCCGAGAAACAGGGTTCGGGTCACAACAGGCTCCAGCAGGATCGTGATTTAGGATCAGGAAATTGGACTACGGTCAATGAATACTGGTCACGGATGATTAAATGTTGCCTGAATCAGACCGGGTTGGAACGGTACCGCACGCCGAAAAGGGTTGCAAGCAAGAGTGCAATCAGACAAAGCTCTGATAAAGTTAATTAGATAATATGTTGCGATTTTTTGTCGCCGTGAACTACCACCATTCATCAAACCATCGAGGAGGATAATATGCAACGTCGTGATTTTATTAAAAAAGCTGGACTAGGTTTGGCGACTGCCGCTGGCGCCGCCGCCGCGGTTCCCGCGCTGGCCGAGAATGAACCTTCATCATCGATGCCAGCCATTAAATGGCGGATGGCGTCCAGCTTTCCCAAGAGCCTGGACACCATTTACGGAGCAGGCGAAGTGCTGTCCAAGCGCGTTGCGGAAATCACGGATGGCAGGTTTGAAATCCGCGTATTCGCCGGCGGCGAGATCGTCCCGCCGTTTGGAGTGCTGGACGCAGTGCAGCAAAACACCGTCGAAGTGTGTCACACCGCTTCCTATTATTACCATGGCAAGAACAAGGCGTTCTCGCTGGACTGTTCTGTACCGTTCGGCCTCACCGCCCGACAGATGAACGCCTGGCTTTATGAGGGCGAGGGCGGCCCATTGCTACGCGAATTTTTTGCCAAGTACAACGTGGTCAATTTCCCCGGTGGGAATACCGGTACACAGATGGGCGGTTGGTTCCGTAAGGAAATTAATTCTCTGGATGATCTCAAAGGTCTAAAGATCCGTATCCCCGGCTTTGGCGCGGAGGTGTTTTCGGCATTGGGCGCGGTGCCGCAGTCATTGCCCGGCGGCGAGATTTACCCTTCGCTGGAACGGGGCGCGATTGACGCCGCCGAGTGGGTCGGCCCTTATGATGATGAAAAGCTGGGTTTCTACAAGGTCGCCAAGTTCTACTATTACCCCGGTTGGTGGGAGCCGGGTCCGGTGCTGTCGTTCTACGTGAACAAGGAACAGTGGGATAAATTGCCCAAGTCTTATCAATCCGCGTTTGAAGCCGCCGCCGCGGAAGCCAATGTCGGCATGTTAGCCGCCTATGACGCCAAGAATCCACTGGCCATTCAGCGCCTGGTGCAGAGCGGCACCCAATTGCGGCGCTATCCTGACGATGTGCTGAAAGCGGCTTACGAGACCGCGCAGAAAATTTTCGCCGAGGAATCCGCAAAGAACCCTGATTTCAAGAAAATTTTCGATTCCATGCGATCCTTCCAGAGAGTGTCCGATATCTGGTCAGGTTTGCCGGAAGGTACATTAGCGAACTTCATGCAAACCATGTTGCGCGCGGGTCAATAGCTGCTGCTTGATAAGCCGTAGGGTACGCATTGCGTACCCTACACTGCTACGGCTTCTGAGCTTTTCATTGCTCCGAAGGCTGAAGTTGCCGGAACAAGTCAGCCGCGTCATCGCGGTTAGCGCCGCCCCGGTTATCCTGCGGCATCAGCAGTTGAATCGGGGCAGGTTGGCCCGTATGGGTAGGACGATCCAGACCCAGGGTCACCAGCGACGGGAAGGCGATGATCAGCGCCACCATGATGACTTGGATCACCACGAACGGCGCCGCACCCCAGTAAATGTCCGTAGTGCGAATCGTCGGCGGCGCGACGCTGCGTAAATAGAACAGGGCGAAACCGAAGGGTGGATGCATAAACGACGTTTGCATGTTCACGCCCATTAAAATCCCGAACCAGACCAGGTCAATGCCCAGCTTTTCCGCCACTGGCGCCAGCAAGGGCAGGATGATGAAGCTGATTTCGAAAAAATCCAGAAAGAAGGCCAGCAGGAAGACCAGGATATTGACAAAAATCAGAAATCCCATCGTTCCGCCAGGCAAATCGAGCAGCAGATGCTCTACCCACAGATCGCCGTCGACCCCGCGAAACACTAAGCTGAACACGCTGGAGCCGATCAGGATAAAAATCACGAAACTGGCGATTTTCGCGGTGGAATGCAGGGATTCCGTGACCATTTTCCGGTTCAGCTTGCCTTTGGAAAACGCCAGCAACAATGCGCCCACCGCGCCCATGGCGCCGCCTTCGGTCGGCGTGGCCCAGCCGATGAAAATGGTGCCCAGCACCAGAAAAATCAGTAAAAGCGGCGGGACCATAGCCACGATTACCCGCTTGAACAACCCCCAACCGCGCAGAGTGCGCGCTTCCGGCGGCAGGGCCGGGGTCAGATGCGGTCGGAACAGCGTATTTAACAGCACCCAGCCCACGTACATCGCACCCAGGATCAGGCCGGGCAATACCGCGCCCTTGTACATATCGCCGACGGAACGGCCCAGCACGTCCGCCATTACGATCAACACCAGCGAGGGCGGAATAATTTGCGCCAGGGTTCCGGATGCGGCAATGACCCCGCAAGCCAGCGATTTGTCATAGTCATAACGCAGCATGATCGGCAGCGAGATTAACCCCATCGCAATCACCGAGGCGGCAACCACGCCGGTCGTGGCCGCCAGTAGCGCGCCAACGAAGATCACAGCAAACGCCAGTCCGCCGCGAATGCTGCCGAACAGTTGACCAATCGTGTCCAGCAAATCTTCGGCCATGCCGCTGCGCTCCAGCACCAGACCCATGAAGGTGAAAAACGGAATGGCCAGCAGAATCTCGTTCTTCATGATGCCGAACACGCGGTCCGGCAGGGCTTGCAGCAGGTTAGGCGTGAGCAGACCCAGTTCAATGCCGATCAGGCCGAACACCATGCCGACTGCCGCCAGCGAGAACGCGACCGGGTAGCCGATCAGCAGGAATAGCATGAGTGCTGAAAACATGATCGGCGCCATGTTGGCGATCAGGAATTCGGCCATGTCAATGCCCTCCCCGGAACGTAGGCATGGGCCGGTCGCCGGTCAGGACAGCAATGTTTTTGATGATCTCGGACAGTCCTTGTAAGCTAAGGAGAGCGAATGAGACTGGAATCGCTAGTTTCAGCGGCCACCAGATCAGGCCGCCCGGATCAGGCGAAGCTTCGCGAGTTTGGAAAGAAATCAGAAAGTAGTTCCAGGAATCGGCCATGATCAACAAGCAGACCGGCAGCAGAAAGAACAATCCGCCCAGGATGTCGATCCAGACCCGAGCGACCGGCGGCAGTCGCGACGATAGGACGTCAATCCGCACATGACCGCCTTGTTGCAGCGTCCAGGCCGAGCAGAATAAAAACACCAGGCCGAACATAAACCATTGCGCTTCCAGCAAGGCGTTCGATCCCCAGTCAAAGGCGTAGCGCAGGGTAGCGGCGGTAGCGCTGGTCAAGGTGCAAAACAGGATCAGCCAGGCCATCCAGCGACCGATCATGGAATTCAGGGCGTCAATGGCCGCCGCGATGCGAAGCGGAAACTTCAATGCAGTCTCCTTGGACGAAATTAAGTGTAGCGAGGCGGATGGCGCAACCCTCTCTTCCAACCCCTTTTCCATCAGCGGGTAAGGGGAGCGAGCGGTTACAATCAGTAATTGCAGCTACATTGCAGCTTTCAGCAAGTGTAGTTGCTGGGAATGGACCTGCCACATCCAGATCAGAAGCAGAAAGGCGTTTGCTGCTAAAATCTTTTCGATATTTAACCCTCCGTTCAGGACGCCCACCATGCAATATCGGGATTTGCGGGATTTCATCGCCCAATTGGAACAACTCGGCGAATTGAAACGTATCCGGGTCGCCATCGATCCCCATTTGGAAATGACTGAAATTTGTGACCGGGTACTGCGCGCCGGCGGGCCGGCGATTCTGTTTGAGAATCCCAAGGGTCATACGATCCCAGTGTTGGGCAATCTGTTTGGCACGCCACGCCGGGTGGCGCTGGGTATGGGCGCTGATGATGTGGACGCCTTGCGGGAAGTAGGCAAACTGCTGGCGTTTCTCAAGGAGCCTGACCCACCGAAAGGGATGCGCGATGCCTGGGAGAAACTGCCGATCTTCAAGAAAGTGCTGGATATGGCGCCGAAAAAGGTGAGTCGTCCCCCGTGCCAGGCGCAGGTCATCGAAGCAGCGGATATCGATTTGGCGCGGTTGCCGGTGCAACACTGCTGGCCGGAGGATGCCGGGCGGTTGATTACCTGGGGTCTGGTGGTCACCCGGGGACCGAACAAGCCGCGCCAGAATCTGGGCATCTACCGTCAGCAGGTCATCGGGCGAAATAAGGTCATCATGCGCTGGCTGGCGCATCGGGGCGGGGCACTGGATTTTCGCGACTGGCAACAGGCCCGGCCCGGCGAGCCGTTTCCCATCGCCGTGGCGCTGGGCGCCGATCCCGCGACCATTCTGGCAGCGGTGACGCCAGTGCCCGATACGCTGTCGGAGTACGCCTTTGCCGGGTTGCTGCGCGGATCGCGCACGGAGCTGGCGCAATGCCTGAATAGCGATTTGCAAGTGCCGGCCAGCGCAGAGTTTGTGTTGGAGGGGCATATCGCACCAGGCGAAACGGCGCTGGAGGGGCCGTTTGGCGACCATACCGGTTATTACAATGAAACCGATCATTTTCCGGTGTTTACCATCGACCGCATCACCCATCGCGAGCAGCCGATTTATCACAGCACCTATACCGGACGACCGCCAGATGAACCTGCCATTCTCGGCATGGCCTTAAATGAAGTGTTCGTACCGATTTTGCAAAAGCAGTTTCCCGAAATCGTCGATTTTTACTTGCCGCCGGAAGGCTGTTCCTACCGCTTGGCCGTGGTAGCGATGCGCAAGCAGTATCCGGGCCACGCCAAGCGGGTGATGCTGGGCGTGTGGTCGTTCCTGCGGCAGTTTATGTACACCAAGTTCGTGATTGTCGTCGATGAGGATGTGAACACCCGCGACTGGAAGGATGTCATCTGGGCGATGACCACCCGCATGGACCCAGCGCGGGATACGGTGATCATTGAAAATACGCCGATTGACTATTTGGACTTTGCTTCGCCAGTGTCGGGACTCGGTTCAAAAATTGGCTTTGACGCGACCAGTAAATGGCCGGGCGAGACGACGCGGGAATGGGGCCGACCTATTACGATGAGCCTTGAGGTAAAACAACGAGTTGATGCACTGTGGAAGGAGTTGGGGTTGTAGCGCCAGCGAACTGCGCTCATGAATGGACTTCTAAACAGACCACGTCCAAATCAGAAAAACGAGTCGATCCATGCCTTATCACGTCACTCTCCAACCAAGCGGCCACGAGTTCCAGGTTGCGGATCATGAATCGGTGCTGGACGCCGC
>JAGRHM010000067.1:0-5513 GCA_020445005.1 Candidatus Competibacteraceae bacterium
CGGCAAGCGGTGTTGATCTTGACCAGATCGTTGTCATGCAGGGTAAAGTGCCAGTCCAGATACAGCATCCGGTTCAGATCTGAAGCATTCCTGGGCGCGAAAAACGTGGTCTGCTTTAACTCCAGCGGTTCCAGCGTACTCACCAGAGCCAAAAAATCCGGGTTGAAGACTTCCATCGGCTCATGGCGCACCAAAAAAGCATAGCGGTCCATACGATCCGGCAGGGGGGTGCGCGCCTGTTTGACGTAGCTATGCGCCTTGCGGGCCAGTGGGACCGTGGCCAGCGGTTTGACGGCCACCGCAAGCAGCGTTTGCAGCGCGGAGGGTAGGCGTCCGAACAGTGCAAAAATCCCTTGCGTGGCGTAGCGTTCGTTACCGGCAAACAATTCATCGCCGCCGTCACCGCCCAATAGCCGGGTGATCCCTTGTTCCTTAGCAAAGCGGGCGCAGCAGAATGCTGGCAACAGTGAGGAATTGCCAAACGGTTCATCCGTCGCGGCGGCGATTTGCGGCAGCCACTCCGCCACATCGTCTGGGGTGACGTAGTATTCATGGGGCATGGTCTGGAAATGGCGCGCGGCGGTGCGGGCATAGTCCATTTCGTCATAGCCCGGCACATTGAACCCGATGGAATAAGTGTGAGCCGGTTGCGTCGTGCGGGCCAGCATTCCGGCCACGGTGGAGCTGTCGATGCCGCCACTGAGGAATGCGCCTAGTCGATCCGATGAGGTTTCGCCGGCTTCGCGCCGAATGACGGTCTCGATGATCTCCAGCATTTCGCGCCCGGTCGCGGCGATGTCAATCGACGTTTCCGTAAATTCAGGCAGCCAGTATGGCTCCACGTGTACCGCACCGTCCCGCCATTCCAGAAAGTGACTGGCGGGCAGCTTGCGTAGCCCCCGGTAAATGGTCCGGGGACTGGGGATCATGTGGCAGTACAGGTAATCGTAGATCGCCTGTGGATCAATGTTAGCGTCAAATCCGCCGATGCGGGTCAACAGAGCCGGCGTGGTGGCGAACAGCAGATCGTCGGCTTGCGGCACATAATACAATTGCTCAATGCCGATGCGATCAATGGCTAACAGTGCCGTCCGGCGTTCGGGATCCAGAATCGCCAGGGCAAACGTACCGGATAGCTTTTGCAGGGCGGCGGTTCCACATGCACGGTAGTCCGTCGCCAATCGACGCAGCATGTCAGGCATATCGTTACCGGCGTCGATATGCCGCGCCCGACCCGCGATGGCCAAGACTAGACCCTGATCTTCCATAACTCCGCCGCTGGTCGCTGCACAGCATGCGCCTGCGGTGCTGAGAGTGAAGGGTTCGCGTAGCACCGCAGTTAAGGCCGATTGTATTCGCTCGACATCCATCGAACGGGCGGGGTTAAAGTAGCCGGCAAGGCCGGAAGAGAGTGGAGAATTATGCAGGTTATGTGTCATTTTATATATAAATTAACATCTTAATATCAAGATGAGTTGGCGCTAAAAATAACTGCGCCACATGTTGAGTGTCGGAATCGATCAGAGTGTTCATCAGTCAAACGCTGTTAGTCAATCCGCCTCACCTCGCGCTGGCCGACGAATTCCCAGCCATGATAGACGAGCAACAAGCCATGCAACCGGGTCGGACCGGCCCAGCGTTGCAAATCGGTGTCGGCCAAATACTCACGGATTTGCCGCCCCCCCTCGCGGATCAGTTTCTTGCGCTTGGCCGGCGTATCCTCCTCGCACCGCAGGTATTTCAATTGAACGGCTGTGAAGCCATGTTAAACGATTTCTACACTTCCCTCACCCTCAACTCCTGTACAGGCTAAACTTGAGCAGAAATCAGCGTCGTAATAGTGTATTAAAAGCCAATTAGGAGACCGAGTGATGGCGATTACGACGCTCTCCAGCCGTCAGTTCAACAAGGATCAATCACGTTGATGCACGATCTGCTCTTTCTGGTCCATCGCATTCCCTTCCCGCCCAACAAGGGCGATAAGGTGCGTTCCTTTCATTTGTTGCGGCATCTGGCTCAGCATTACCGGGTTTGGCTGGGGACCTTTATCGATGATCCGGACGACGGGCGTCATGTTGACGAAGTGCGTCGCTTCTGCGCCGACGTCTATTGTGCGCCGCTGGAACCGCGCCGGGCTAAGCTGTGGAGAATGCGCGGCCTGGCGACCGGCGAACCATTGTCCCTGCCCTATTATCGTCATGCTGGCCTGCAAGCCTGGATAGATCGTGTGGTTGCGGAACAGCGGATAGAGCGGGTGCTGACCTTCTCCTCGCCGATGGCGCAGTACCTGCGTTGCCCCCCCTACGACCGCTTACAGCGGGTGATGGACTTTGTCGATGTCGATTCCGCCAAGTGGGCGCAATACGCGGATGGCAAACCGTGGCCGTTGAGCTGGATTTACCGTCGTGAAAGCCAGCGCCTGTTGGCGTTTGAACGGGCGGTGGCGCAGGAATTCGCCGCCAGCGTGTTCGTAACTGAGGATGAAGCGGCGCTGTTCCGCCGCTTGGCGCCGGAGATTCCCGCCGAGCGCGTGCTGGCGGTAAGTAATGGTGTGGATACCGATTACTTCAATCCTGAACGGGAGTACCCGAATCCCTATTCGGCGGCGGAGCAAGTGTTGGTTTTCACCGGAGCGATGGATTATTGGGCGAATGTGGATGCGGTGGACGGGTTTGCTCGAACGGTGTTTCCGGACATTCGCCGTGCTGCGCCGGACAGCCAGTTCTACATCGTCGGGGCGCGGCCTGCGGCGGCGGTGCAGGATCTGGCGGATTTGCCGGGCGTTCACATCACCGGCACGGTACCCGATGTGCGGCCCTATATCGCCCATGCGGCGTTTTCCGTCGCACCGTTGCGCATTGCCCGGGGGGTGCAGAACAAGGTGCTGGAGGCGATGGCCATGGGCAAGGCGGTGCTAGCGACTTCGGCAGCGATGGAGGGGATTGGGGCATCGCCACAAGGGGGGGCGGAGGGGATTTTGGTCGCCGACGATCCTGTTACCCTGGCGCAACAGGCGCTGGCGTTGTTAGCGAACCGGGAGGAAACTGGGCAGCGCGGGTGCGGCAACCGGGCATGGGTGCTACGTCATTACGATTGGGACATTAACCTGAGCCGGATGGCGGCGGTGCTGGAGTAAAATCGCCGCCTATCTTCATAGAGCCCGCCGTCGAAAATCTCTACCAACTGATGACATGACCGAGTCTCTCACTAACCCGATGATGATTGATCAAATCCTTCAGGCCATGCCGGAGGTGTGGGCTATTTATCGCTTCGGTAGCGCCGGGACGCCGTTTGAACGCAGCGACAGCGATCTTGACCTGACGATTCTGGCGCCCAGGCCAATGGATAATCTGGCGCGTTGGACGCTGGCGCAGGATTTGGCCCGGCGGTTGCGGCGAGATGTCGATCTAGTGGACTTGCAGTCTGCTTCAGTGGTATTGCGTCATCAGGTGTTTCACCAGGGACAACGGATTTACTGCGTTGACCGTTTCGCGGCTGAAGAATTTGAGAGTCGAGCGTTGTCGGATTACGTGCGGTTGAATGAGGCGCGGCGCGGCATCCTTCAGGATATTTATGCGCGGGGCAGAATCCGTGCTGGATGATGTCGTTCTGAACAAAGTGGTGGTGATCGAGCGGTGTCTGGCGCGTATTCGGGAAGAATACCAGGGTCATGAGGCGGAATTGATGACCGACTTTACCCGCCAGGATTCGATTATTCTCAATCTGTTGCGGGCATGCGAAGCGGCAATTGATGTCGCCATGCATTTAGCGCGAGTCAGGCGTTTGGGCATTCCCCAGGATAGCTGGGATGCCTTTACCCTGCTGGAACAGGCGAAATTGATCCCTGGCGATTTATCGCAGCGCTTGCAGGCCATGGTCGGGTTCCGCAATATTGCGATCCATGATTATCAAAAGCTGAATCTGGAGGTCGTCCGATCGGTGCTGTCGAAGTATCTCGCGGATTTTGAGGTGTTTGGTCAATGTCTGTTGGCTCTGAGCGATCATTCCGGCTAACAGAAATTTCAGAGGGTTGATTAACATGGCGTTTACTGCCGAACAACTGGCTGAGCGGATGCCGGACTTCCGCGAACTGCTCAGCGATGAACCGGAAATGGAAAGTACGCAACATTATCAACAACTGGCGCTGCTGGTGAGTCATCTGGAGTGGCATTGGCAGGGGCGTGACGATTTTTTCATCGGCGCCAATCTGACGGTGTACTACACCGATACTCAGTTGCAGCGCCGGCAGTTTCGTGGGCCGGATTTTTTTCTGGTGCGCGAGGCATCGCATACTCCGCGCAATTCCTGGGTGGTCTGGGCGGAAGGCGGTCGTTACCCGGATTTGATTATCGAACTGCTGTCGGATTCAACGGCGGCGGTGGATCGAACGGACAAGAAGAGCTTGTATCAGAACATTTTCCATACGCGGGAGTATTTCTGGTATTCGCCGATTACCGGGGAGTTTGAGGGATTCCGCCTGGGCGGCAACCAGCGGTATGAGCCGATTGCTGTAAATGAACAGGGCTGGCGATGGAGCGATGAATTGGGTTTGTATTTGGGGATGAAAGACGGTTGGTTGCGCTACTTTACGCTGGACGGGGCCTTGGTGCTGGGGCCGGAAGAAACCGCACGGCGTGAACACGAGCGCGCTGAGCGTCTGGCGCAGCGTTTGCGCGATTTGGGAATCGACCTGGAGAGTGAATAGCGTCATGCTCTTCCGTACTGCTTTTGCCCTGGCCTTGCCGGCGGGACCGCGCGCCAGTTTGTCCATTCTGATCTTTCATCGAGTGCTGCCTAGGCCAGATCCGCTGTTTCCTGGCGAGATGGATGCGGCGCGGTTTGACGCGCTTCTGGGCTGGTTGCGGGATTGGTTCAATGTACTGCCGCTGGCCGAGGCAGTGGCGCGCTTGCGGCAAGGGAATTTGCCGGCGCGGGCAGCAGCGATCACCTTTGACGATGGCTATGCAGATAATCATGATGTGGCGTTGCCGATTTTGCAGAGACACGGTTTGTCAGCGACCTTTTTTATCGCCGTGGGGTTTCTGGGCGGCGGGCGGATGTTCAATGATACGGTGATTGAGACGGTGCGCCGTTGCGAGCAACCCGTACTGGATTTATCCCCGCTGGATTTGGGTCGACATGTGGTCGGTTCGCTTGAGGAAAAGCAGCAGGCCATTCCAGCGCTATTGAATCAAATCAAGTATCAGCCGTTTGCGCAGCGGTTGGAGACGGTCGGGGCGCTGGCGGATATCGCTGGGGTGAGATTACCGGATGATCTGATGATGACCCGGCAGCAAGTGCAGGCGTTGCATAAAGCCGGTATGGGGATCGGCGCGCATACCGTACATCATCCGATTCTGGCGCGCTTGAAACCGGAGGAGGCCGAACGGGAAATTACGGATAGTCGGGATGAGTTGCAGGCGTTGCTGGGTGAGCCGGTGACGTTGTTTGCCTATCCGAATGGTAAACCGGGAGCGGATTATCGCCCTGAGCATGTAGCGATGGCGCGGCGG
>JAGRHM010000067.1:5589-6761 GCA_020445005.1 Candidatus Competibacteraceae bacterium
CCGCGCTTTACGCCGTGGGGGCGGTCGCGCGGGCGGTTTGGGTTGGGACTGTTGCGGAATTATGGACGGGGGGGTTATGGGTAAAAATATTGCGGGACATTACCGGAACTTGCCGAAGGATAGCCTGGATGCCTGATCGGTTGTTGCGCACGCTGTTGTTTTCAACGCTTTATCCCAGTTCAGTCCGTCCGGGGCATGGGATTTTCGTGGAGACCCGGTTGCGGCAGTTGCTGGCCAGCGGTCGGGTGGAAACGAAAGTGGTGGCGCCGGCGCCGTGGTTTCCGAGTACACATCCCCGGTTTGGCGATTATGCGCGCTGGGCGGTGATGCCGGCGCAGGAAGTCTGGAATGGCGTGGAGGTGCTTCATCCGCGCTATGGGTTGCCGCCGAAGGTGGGGATGACCGCTGCGCCGCTGTTGTTGGCCCTGGGGGCGTATCCGACGGTCCGGCGGTTGTGGCGCAGCGGGTTTGCTTTCGATCTGATCGATGCGCACTACTATTATCCGGATGGGGTGGCGGCAGCCCTGCTGGCGCGCTGGGTGGGCAAGCCGTTCGTGGTGACGGCGCGGGGGACGGATTTGAATTTGATTCCGCAGTATGCGCTGCCCCGCCGGATGATTCGCTGGACGGCGAATCAGGCGCAGGCGTCGATCGGAGTGTGCAGCGCGTTGATGGACGTGCTGCAGGGTTTGGGGGCGGACCCGGAGAAGTTGTATGTTTTGCGCAATGGCGTTGATCTGGAGCGGTTTCGGCCATTGGATCCGCAGGCGATGCGCGCTGAGTTGGACTTGCCGAAGACGGGGGTAATCGTGCTGTCGGTGGGTTATTTGATCGAGCGTAAAGGTCATCACCTGTTGATTGAGGCGTTGACCCGGTTGCCGGGAGCGCATCTGGTGATCGTTGGCGAGGGCGAGGAGCGCGAGCCTCTGACCCGATTGATTCAGCAACATCATCTGGGGGAGCGGGTGCGTCTGGTGGGCGCGGTGCCGAATGTGGAGCTGGCGCGCTGGTATAGCGCGGTGGATGTGTTGGCGCTGGCGTCGAGTCGTGAGGGCTGGGCGAATGTGCTGCTGGAGAGTATGGCGTGCGGGACGCCGGTGGTGGCGACGCGGATTTGGGGGACGCCGGAAGTGGTGCAGGAGCCGGTGGCGGGCCGGCTAGTTGCGGATCGT
>JAGRHM010000068.1 GCA_020445005.1 Candidatus Competibacteraceae bacterium
GTCAGATCGCACAACCGACGGGCGAGCTTCAGCGCCGGTTCATTAGTAAGGACATTACTGACATGCCAGAGTTTTTGCGCTTGCTCGGTCAATGCGGCTACCAATCGCGGGTGAGCGTGACCCAGCCCAGTTACGGCGATGCCGCCGGCAAAGTCAATATAGTCTCGCCCCTCCTGATCCCACAAACGGGAGCCTTCGCCGCGCACCGGGATAATGGCCGCCGGGGCGTAGTTGGGAACCATGACTTGATCGAACCACTCGCGGGTAATGGGGGGATGACTGCTCATCGGAAGAATCCTGAATCGGGGTTGAACTGAATGCGAACCAGCGCATAGCATACCCGGTTTGAGGCGTGGGCGCTTTATAGCGTGATAGCGGCGAGAATGCTTTCAACTTCCCGGCGCACGGCCTCAATCGGCTGGTTGGCGTTCACGATTCGATAGCGATTCGGATTTTGCAAAGCGCGTTCCCAATACGTCGCTCGCACCCGCTCGAAAAATGCCTGGTCTTCCTGTTCAAAGCGATCCGCTGCGCTGCGTTTCCCAGCCCGGGCTAGTCCGACTTCCACCGACAAATCAAACAGCAGGGTCAGATCGGGGCGCAGATGGCCCTGCACCCACGTTTCTAGATCAGCGATTTGCTCTAGGGCCAGACCACGCCCACCGCCCTGATAGGCGTAAGTCGCGTCGGTAAACCGGTCGCACAGCACCCAGTCGCCCCGGCCTAGCGCGGGACGAATGACCCGTTCCAGGTGCTCGGCGCGGGCAGCGAACATCAGCAGGGTTTCCGTCGTCAGCGCCATGCCGTCATGGCGATGGCCGAGCAGTAACGCACGAATTTCTTCGCCCAGCGTTGTACCGCCTGGCTCGCGGGTGACCACGACCGAATAACCCGCCTGTTCTAGATATTCATGCATGAAAGCCAGTTGCGTCGTCTTACCCGCACCCTCAATACCATCAGCAACGATGAATCGACCAACCATTTCATTTCCCCTGTAACTGGTAGCGTCTGATGGCCTGAGTGTGTTCATTCAGCGTTCGGGAAAACACATGGCCGCCTTCCCCATTGGCGACAAAATACAGCGTATCGCCATCGGCTGGATTCACCGCTGCGCGCAAGGCTGCCGCGCCTGGCAGGGCAATCGGCGTGGGGGGTAAACCTTTACGAATGTAGGTATTGTAAGGCGTGTCGGTCGTTAAATCCCGCCGCCGGAGATTGCCATCGAAGGCTTCTCCCAACCCATAGATCACCGTCGGGTCGGTTTGCAGCAGCATCCCTTGGCGCAAGCGTCGCACGAACACCCCTGCGACTTCTGGACGCTCCGCAGGCAAACCTGTCTCTTTTTCGACAATCGACGCCAGAATCAGCGCCTGATAGGGATTATCCAGGGGCAGGTTGGGCGCGCGATTTTGCCAAATATCCGCCAGGCGTCGATCCATCGCCATCATGGCCCGGCGTAGAAAGGCTTCATCAGTAAAGCCGGTGGGAAAATGATAAGTGTCGGGTAGAAATCGTCCTTCCGGATGCTCACCCGAACGTCCCAATCGGGCCATGACTTCTTCATCGCTCAATCCTTGCAGAGTCTGCTTGAGCTTGGGATGTGCGGTCAGCGCCTGCCGCAATTGACGAAATGTCCAACCCTCCACGACCGTCAGCGGATATTGGATGACTCGACCGGCGACGATCTGGTCGATCAGTGTGCGCGGCGTCAACCCGGGGGACAAGGCGTATTCGCCAGCCTGGAGGCGCTGCGCCAGGCCATTCAATCGGGTATAAGCTTCGAGATAGAAAGCGGGACGCGATAAACCGGGTCGATGTTGCAAGCGCCGGGCGATGGCGCCAATACCCATGCCGGGCTTGACTTCAAGCACCTGATCATCAGCAGGAATCTCCAGGGGCGCATCAAGAAACCGCTGATAATCGGCATAAAGCAATGCCAGAAACAGCGCCAGCCCGAACGAAACCAGCAACCATCGCCACATCATCCCCTCCTTGGATAAGGAGGGGTGGCGCACAGCGCCGGGGTGATGCGAACACGCCCAGCTGACAACGGAATTAGCGCCCTCAACTCAGACTGCGGAACACTACCGTGCCGTTGGTGCCGCCAAAGCCAAAGGAATTGGACAGCGCCACCTGAATCCGTCGTTCCTGCGCCGTATGCGGCACGTAGTTCAGATCACAACCTTCTTCCGGTTGATCCAGATTAATGGTGGGCGGGGCCACTTGATCGCGCAGCGCCAGTACAGTAAAGATCGCCTCAACACCGCCAGCAGCACCCAGCATGTGACCCGTCATCGACTTGGTCGAACTCATGGCTAACCGATAGGCATGATCGCCAAACACTTCCTTGGCGGCGTCGCTTTCAATCTTGTCGCCCGCTGGCGTGGATGTGCCGTGGGCATTGATGTAATCGATAGCCTCAGACGCGATTTCACCATCGCGCAGGGCGTTGGCCATCGCTCGCCGGGCACCGTCTCCATTTGGAGGCGGCAGGGTCATGTGGTAGGCGTCGCCGCTCATGCCGAAACCGATCAGCTCAGCGTAAATCCGCGCGCCGCGCTTTTTGGCATGTTCATACTCTTCCAGCA
>JAGRHM010000069.1 GCA_020445005.1 Candidatus Competibacteraceae bacterium
ATCTCTCGCGCTGAAGGTTCTTCCAAAAAAAATACAATTCGCGTCATTGAGGACCGACTCCCTGGAATAGTCCTTCTTTCCAGAGATAACCCATCTGGTCACCTTCTGCGATAAATGCTGCCAACTGCTGATCGTCTTTCGCACGCTTGATGAGGGTGCAACCTGATTCCTTGATCAACCAGTACACTTCATCGAGTTGTACAGCATTTAAAAAGTCCGGTGAATGGGTGGAAACAAAGACTTGGCCACCTTGCTCTGAGTAGGCGCGAAACTCCTCGGCCAGTTCCCATAGCAAGGTCGGATATAATTGATTTTCCGGTTCTTCAACACATAGCAAAGGATGAGGTTTCGGATCATTGAGCAGTATAAGATAGGCAAACATCTTGATGGTGCCATCAGAGACGTATCGCGCCAAAAATGGGTCTTCGAAAGCGCCGTCCTGAAAACGTAGGAGAACACGCCCTTCTTCCGTCGTTTTGGCGTCTACCCGTGTGATTCCTGGTACCCTTTCAGACAGTTTTTTCAGAATCTTATCAAATATTTCTGGATGCCTATTATGCAGATACTCGGTTACCAGAGAGAGGTTTTCCCCTTCACGGGAAAGATGCTCGGCATACCCGGATTCCTGTTCTGGACGGGCACGGTTGATGTGAAAGTCGGAAATATGCCAGTTTTCAATCAAGTTACCCAAGGTCATGACGGCCGGAAATCTCTCAAATTGAGCCAAACCTTTCACAGCCAGGATTTCAGGTGATCGTAGCTTCTGTTGTTCTCGATTAAGCTCTTTCACATCAGCCACACGATCAAGCTCATTAGTGACAGCAACACCTTCTCCATTACTGAAGTCGAGAAAGTGCCAAGGCTGGCCACCGCTACCACGGCGATATTTAAGGATCTCCCTTGCAACAATTGGCTTTCTGTCTTTTTCGCCTACAGATAAAAAATAGGTAATCAATGGTTTATTATCGGACTCGCGAAACTTTAGCTCGATTTCTATATTTCCTTCCGCGCCACGGGTCCGTACTTCGCTGAATCCACGACTCCCTCCAAGTTTTATTAGAGCGGTATAGACGTTGCTCGACAAAGCCTCGCGTAGAAATTCGAATACACCGAAAAAAGTGGATTTGCCCGAACCATTCGCGCCAACAATAACGCAAAAGCGAGGTATGTCTTTCATCTCCGCATCGCGGAAGCTCTTGAAGTTTTTCAGTCGTATGGATTCAATGTGCATAATGGGTTCCTCAAAAATCCAGTCCGAGTTCGGCCTGCGTGCCGCTCGATACCGGCCTGCTCGTCGCCGTCTTGTCTCGCCATCTCAACATGCTTCCGGAAGCCTGATTACTTCGGGCGGAACAACGCAAAAAATCGCGCGAAGCGCGCTACGCGGCCATCAGTGACCCGTGTCTCAGATGGGGGACGAGCACGCCAACCGAAAACCGATGAAGTTGCCGCGGCCGCCCGGCGCGTCGTCGATGCGGGAAGCGGCGCGCGCGTCCGACCGGTAGTCGTTCCAGGCGCCGCCGCGCACCACCCGGCGGGCGTCGCCCGTCGGGGTGACATTCCGGGGTTGGTCGTATTCGTTCAGGCACCATTCCCACACGTTGCCGCTCATATCCAGGGCACCCACCAGCGAAATCCCATGCGGGTACAAACCCACCGCTGTAGAGCGGTTCAGTTCGCTTTCATCGGTGTTGGCGCGGTTGCCATCCCATTTCGGCCCCCAGGGATATTCGTTCGCCGGATTGCCACCGGTCGCCGCCCGTTGCCATTCCCACTCGGTGGGCAAGCGGACCTCGTAACCCAGTCGGGCGCTCAGCCAGCGGCAAAAGGGCACGGCTTCCAGCCAGGCAAGGTTTTCGACGGGATGGTTGTCGTACCGCTGGAACTGTCGGCCCGCTTTTTCCGGGGGCCGGTCCACCCAAAGACCCCGCCACCACGCCGGGTTGTGATAGCCATCGTCCGCTTCCAAAAAGGCGCGGTACTGACGGTAGGTCACCGGATACTTGGCAATCTGGAAAGGTTCGACATGGAAGGTGTTTGACGCTGATCGGCTTAGCCACCGCGCAATACGGGATCGATTCTTGGTTTCAATTTCCAGCGTCACTTCGCCGCCGGGCACTTCACACCAGACGAGGTCTGGCAATCCATCGGCGCGTAATCCCACGCCGGGACGGGGATCGCCCAGCAACGCCAAGCGCACGCCGATGATCGCCCGCTGTTCGTGAGTGGTGGCCGGAGCGTCCAGCGCGGCTAGCATCTGATCGCGGTCGAGGGGGCCGAGGAAGTCTCGTTCCAGTTCGGTGAAGTCCGTTGGCTTCAGCTTGAGGTGTTCCCGCATGGCGACCACTTCGACCACCCGTTCGTCGGGCCAGCGGTGTTCGGCCTGGCGGTCGTGGCCGTGCCAGTAAGCGGCCAATTGCGTGATTTGCCGGCATAGCCGATGATCGTCGGCCGTGTCCTGAATCCACTGTTGGAGCCGGGGCCAGGTGCGAAACAGGGCTTCGTGCGCCATCTCCACCACCGGTTGGCCGTCCTCGCCCGGTTCGCGCACCAGCAGCCGGGCGTCCACGAAGCGGTCGATCAACGCGCTGGCGGCGGATGAAACCGCTAACGTGGACAGTGACGCCCGGTGCCGGGTCGCCACGCCGCGCTCGTCCACTTGCACCAACTCTCTGAATACGTGTTCCAGCTCCGCTTGCGCGGCGCTGGCGAGATCCTGAAAAGTCTTTTCGGCCCGCTGGCTGATGGCGTGCTGGACGCCGCGGAACCGTTCGTAAGCTTGGTGCGCCAGCCGGCCGTCCCCGGCGCGGGACTCATACAGTTCGTGCAGAGCAAAGGCCAGCAACGCCAAGGCGCCGGCACCCGTCCCGGTGTCTTCCAAGATGCGCTCCACCAATCCTTCTTCAAATTCCAGCCCCGCCTTAGCTGCCGGTCCGGTCATCATCTCGTAGAGCGCGCCGGGTCCCGGCGGTCCCAGCGAATAGGAACCGTCGCGCAGCAGCCGGTCGAGTCCGGGACAGTCCAGGCAGCGGTGAAAGAAGTCGGCCCGCAGGGTCGCCACGACCCGCACCCGCGACGACCGCGCGGTCGCGGTCAGCAAGCGGATGAACGGCTGACGCAGCGCGTCCTGCGTGAGCGTGAACAGTTCCTCGAACTGATCCACGAACAGCAGCAATTCTGCGTGGGCGGGACGGTCGGCGAGAACCTGCTCCGCCAGTTCGATGAGGCCGTAGCCCTGCTCAGCGCGCAGGCGCTTGATGATCTCGGACGAGCGGCAACCTTTAAGCCAGGGTTCCAGGCGGGCGGTCAGAATAGGATAGGGATCGCCTTCCGCGCCGCCCGGCGTAAACTCCAGCAATCGCCAATCCTTGCTGCCCGCAATGGCATCGGCCTGCAACCGAGGAATCAGACCCGCCGCCACCAGCGACGATTTGCCCGAACCCGAAGCGCCTAACACTGCGATGAAGCGCTTTTTGGGATCGGTGAGCTTGCAGAGCAACTCGTTGATTTCTCGATGGCGGCCGAAGAAGATCGGCGCGTCCTCGGGATTGAAGCGTCGCAAGCCCGGAAACGGTGAACCCGGCCAAACCGATGGTTTCTCAGGGACGGAAACCGGCGGCGGTTCTAAGACTTGATCGATCAATTCCTTGCGATTAACCAAGGGATCGCGGAGCGCTCCGGTCAGTTCGCCCAGACGGGTTCGCCGCTCCAGCCATTCCCAAACCTCGCGCGGTTCGTCCCCCAACCGAAACGCGGCACGGTCACTGATGGGGATATCGAAATAATCGGTCAAATCTCGCCATTCCTGGCCCAACCGCTTGCAAAACGTCAGTTTAGTTTTTCCGTCATAAGCAGGCATCCCTTGACCTCCTTCCTGGTTACGCTTTGATCTTCAGCAGTTCCACCAAGTCTTCCCGACCGCTGGCGATCAGCCCTTGCGGCAATTCTCCCAAACGTCGCCGGTTTTCCAGCCATTCCCAGATGCCGCGCGCTTCGTCACCTCGACTAAAACGCGCTTGATCGGCGGGCGGAATTTCAAAAGAGTCAGCCAACTTGCGCCAGTTATCGCCGAGATGGTCGCATACGGCGATCTTGGCCTTGCCGGAATAGGGAGGCTTGGGCAACGAATCGGGAGATACCGCAGGGTCCGGCGGTGGCGGTGGCGGTGGCGGTGGTTCCCCCAGCGCGATCTGCCGGACCGCCCAGTCGGCGGTTTTGGCATAGAGAAGATTACGCTCGCCTGGACTCATCCGATCCAGCGATTCGGCCGGGCTGTTGACACCGATAATGTCAGCCAGATTGATGGTGTGAGATTTCCCGTCGATTTCGACGGAAATTGAGAAAGCTGCCTTGGCGACGGTGCTGACGTGGAGGATACCCAGCTTCAAAGCGCCGCGTTCGGCTTGGCGCAGCAGGAAGGGCAATTCATGTTGGGTGATGTAATTGGAGGTCAGGAAGTGATTGCTCACCAACAGGATGCCAAGTTGCGATCCAGCCAGCGCCTGTTGAATCTTGGGATGGAATTTGTCACCGATATCGATGCCCTTCTGATCGAACCAAACCCGGTCCCGGATGGCGGCTACCGCCTCCAGCGCGGGAACCAGCTCATCGCGGTAGAGCTTGTCTTTATGGCTGAAACTGATGAAGATCTTGTTGTCCATGAACGTTGGCCTTGCGAAGGATTCAGCTTATCCACCTGCTATACGATTGTTATCTTATCGTAAAGCGAGCGGAAAAGCGTTCATGAACATTCCGCCCGTTCGAGCGATGAACCGATCCACAATTCCAGGTTCCAAATAACCCGTCTATCCTTGTCATCCTCCATCCCGGATCATGCGCCTTGCACGTCTTGACAGCCTGAGCGACATCCCCGCCGCCGAGTGGAACGCGCTCGTTCCTAACCAAAACCCGTTTCTGCGCCACGAATTCCTCAGCGCACTCGAACGGCATGGTTGCGTTGGCGAATCAACCGGCTGGCTGCCCTGGCATCTCACCGCTCGGAACGAGAGCGGACGCTTGCTGGGCGTAGCTCCTCTGTACCTGAAATATAACTCCTATGGCGAGTTCGTCTTTGACTGGAGCTGGGCGGAAGCCTACCGGCAACAGGGGCTATCCTACTACCCGAAACTGGTCGGGGCGATTCCCTACACCCCCGCCACCAGTCCCCGCCTCCTGCTGGCCGCCGACCAACCCCAACCGGAGACCACCGCGTGGGCTATGGTCGAATTCGCACTGGAGGAGAGCCGCCGCTATGGATTGTCCTCGATCCACTGGCTATTTCCTCCCCCTGGCGATTTGAAACCGATGCAGGAACAAGGCTTCCTGACCCGGCTCGGCTGCCAGTTTCACTGGGACAACCGGGGCTACCGGGATTTCCAGGATTTTCTGGACAGCTTGACGGCCAAGCGCCGCAAGAACATCAACCGTGAACGCCGGTTGGTGCGCGAGGCCGGACTGGAGGTGCGCATTCTATCCGGACGCGAGATCAGCGACGCGCAATGGCGGATCATCCACGCTTTCTATTGCTCCACATTCCACCGACTCGGCGGCGTCCCGACGCTCACCCTGCCCTTCTTCCAGGACATCGCGACGACGCTGGGCGAGCAAATGGTATTAGTCCTAGCGTTCGCCCACAGTCGCGAGGTCGCCGGCGCCATCAGTTTCCGTAGCGCCGATACGCTCTACGGTCGTCACTGGGGTTGCCAGGCGGATTATGACAGTTTGCACTTCGAAGCCTGCTATTATCAGGGCCTCGAATATTGCATTGAACAGGGTTTGCAGCGTTTTGAACCGGGCGCACAGGGCGAACACAAAATCTACCGGGGATTTTTACCCACGTTGACCCATTCAGCGCACTGGATCGCCCATCCCGGCTTTCGCCGGGCTATCGCTGATTTCCTGAACCGGGAAACGCCCGCCCTGCGCGACTATGTCCAACACGGCCTGCAACACTCGCCCTATCGCGATGAGGTAACGCCTGATGCCCCTACCGTGGCTGGATCCGCATGATGACAACCAGCCTTTTCCCCATCCTGACCGCGCCCTGATCGAACCTGACGGTTTGCTGGCCGCTGGCGGCAACTTGAGTCCGCGCCGTTTGTTGCGCGCCTATCGGCAAGGGATCTTCCCCTGGTACTCCTCCGGCCAGCCGATTCTGTGGTGGTCGCCGAACCCCCGCCTGGTGCTGCTTCCCGAATGTCTGCAAATCTCGCGCAGTCTGCGCAAGACCTTGCGCAATGGACCCTTCTCGGTCACGGCGGATACGGCTTTTGAAGCGGTCATGAGGGCCTGCGCCGCACCGCGCGGACCGGGCGAAGGCACCTGGATCACCCCGGAAATGCTGCGCGCCTATTGCCGATTGCACCGACTGGGTCATGCGCATTCTGTCGAAACCTGGATGCAGGGCGAACTGGTGGGCGGACTGTACGGCGTGGCCGTCGGCCAGGTATTCTACGGCGAATCGATGTTCAGCAAGGTCAGCAATGCATCGAAGGTGGCCTTGGCGACACTGGCCCGTCAACTTCATCGCTGGGAGTTCGCAGTCATCGATTGCCAGGTGCGCACCGATCATCTACTGAGCATGGGCGCAGTGGATATCCCCCGGGAGTTATTCCTGGAACTGCTGGAGCGCTTCTGTCCGCTGCCGGGACAGAATGCCCCCTGGACGCTGGACCCCGATCTGTTTACCGACCTGTCGGCGACCCCTCAGGCGCGACCCTCATGAGCAATCCTCGCGACTCGCTGTACGACTTGCGGATGTTCCTGACCACGGATTATGCGTGCAGCTATCTGCCGGGCCGGCTGGCGCGCAACCTGGTCGCTGATCCGGCAGTCACCGATAATCCACTTTATACCCAACTGGCGGCGCTCGGTTTCCGGCGCAGCGGCGAACACGTTTACCGACCACATTGTCGCGGGTGTATGGCGTGTCGCTCACTGCGCGTTCCGGTCGCGCGCTTTCGACCGAATCGCGCGCAACGCCGGGTCTGGATGCGCAATCAGGATTTACAACCGATTATGTTGGAAGCAGAATTCCAGGATGAGCACTTTGCCTTGTTCGCCCGCTATATCCAGGTCCGCCACGCCGGGGGCGGCATGGACCCCGCTAGCCCAGGCAATTACTGGTCATTCGTCGCCTCGCGCTGGTGTCCCACCTGGCTTTGCGAGTTCCGCGCTGACGGCAGATTGCTAGCGGTAGCCGTTGTGGATCGACTGGATGACGGGCTGTCTGCGGTTTACACCTTCTTCGATCCACAGGAAGAGGCGCGCGGACTGGGTACGTTCGCGATCCTCTGGCAGATTACTAAAGCACGGCAACTCGGTTTGGACTGGGTTTACCTGGGTTACTGGGTCGAACCGTGCGCCAAGATGACCTACAAGGCGCGCTTTAACCCGCACGAAATTTTCGTGGCCGAACGCTGGAGCTGGATGCTGCGCGAGGGGTAGCAGGAGCCGGTGCCAGTTTCGCCAAATATTTCAAATCTCCCCCATCACCTCGTTTAACCGGGTCACCCCGCGCACTTCCAGGCCCTCGATTCGTTTACCGCCACGGCGCGGCGCATTGGCCCGAGGCACAATCGCCTGCTTGAATCCATGCTTGGCCGCTTCGCGCAACCGCTCCTCGCCATTGGGCACCGGGCGGATTTCCCCGGCCAGCCCCACTTCGCCGAACACCACCAGATCGGTCGGCAAAGGCCGGTCGCGAAAGCTGGACAGCGCCGCCAGCAGCACCGCCAGATCGGCGGCTGTTTCATTAATCCGCACCCCGCCAACGGCGTTGACATAGACATCCTGATCGTACATCGCCACACCGCCGTGCCGGTGCAATACCGCCAGCAACATTGCCAAGCGATTCTGCTCCAGCCCCAGAGTGACGCGGCGCGGGTGGCCGCCGTGACATTCATCAACCAGCGCCTGAATCTCCACCAACAACGGTCGGGTGCCTTCGCGAGTGACCATGATCACGCTGCCGGCAACCGGCGTGTCATGACGGGAAAGAAAGATCGCCGAAGGATTACTGACCTCTTTTAAACCATCCTCAGTCATGGCGAACACGCCCAGTTCATTGACCGGTCCGTAGCGGTTTTTCACCGCCCGCAACACTCTTAACCGGCCACTGGGATCGCCCTCAAAATACAGCACGGTATCGACCATGTGCTCCAGCACCCGGGGACCAGCGATCGCGCCCTCCTTAGTCACATGGCCGACCAGAAACAGGGCGGTACCTGTTGCCTTGGCGAAGCGCACCAGTTGTGCCGCGCTCTCCCGCACCTGGGCGACCGAACCCGGCGCGGATTGCAGCCGTTCGGTATAGACGGTCTGAATCGAATCGATGACCATGACCCGAGGCTGTTCGATTTCAGCGGTCGCCAGAATACGTTCGACGTTAATTTCCGGCAGCAGACGCAACCGGTCGCGGGATAACTGCAAGCGCTGGGCGCGCAGGCTGATTTGCTGGGGGGATTCTTCGCCGCTGACGTACAGGGTTCGATCGCGTTCCGCCAGCACGGCCTGCACCTGTAACAAGAGCGTGGATTTACCAATGCCGGGATCGCCGCCAATCAGCGTCACCGACCCCTGGACCAGCCCACCGCCCAGGACGCGATCCAGTTCGCCGTTGCCGCAGGACTGGCGGATTTCCGCCGTTGCATCCACCTCGGCTAGATTACGAATCTCTCCGGCGGTCGCGCCCGCATAACCGACCGGCTTCATCCCGGTCTTAGCCGGCGGGGTCGCTACGGTCTCCTGAAGGGTATTCCAGGTTCCGCAGTCGCCACATTGACCGGACCATTTGCTGGCTTGCGCGCCACATTCGGTGCAGACATAGATCGTGCGGGCTTTGCTCACAAACCCTCTTCCCGGCCAGGATGAGGGATCTGAGTAATTTCCGCTTTTACTCGCGCCGTTATCCCACACAACAAAGTATAGGAAATCGTCCCCGCCGCTTGCGCGATGCGCTCCACCGGCAACCCCTCGCCCCACAGCACCACTGGATCGCCGATACGCGCTTCGGGATGCTGGCGTAAATCCAGCGTAATCATATCCATCGATACCCGGCCCACTAACGGTGTTTCCCGACCATTGACCAGCACCGGCGTTCCGGACGGCGCATGGCGTGGATAACCGTCGCCATAACCCACCGCCGCAACCCCCACATCCATGTCCTCCGGACAAATCCAGGTTCCGCCGTACCCAATCGGCTCCCCCCGCTGCAGGCGTTTGATGGAAATCAGCCGAGTGTGAAAGGTCATGACGGGCCGCAAACCTTCGTCAGCGGCGAGACTGTCCACGAACGGCGACGCGCCATACAGCATGATGCCGGGTCGCACCCAGTCAAAATGGGTCTGCGGCCAACCGAGAATGCCCGCGGAATTCGCTAGAGAGCGTTCACCGGGCAGACCGTTGATGGCGTTTTCAAAAACTCTGAGTTGCCGAAGCGTATCATCGCAATCCCGCTCATCGGCCCGCGCCAGATGGCTCATCAAGCCAATATTCGGCGTTGCTACCACACTGTCGCGCACCCGCCGAAAAATCGCCGGCGTGGCCTCTGGCTCCAGCCCCAACCGATGCATGCCGGTATCCATCTTCAACCAGACCCGGAGCGGTCGCTCCAACCGGGCGGTTTCTAGCATACGGGCTTGTTCGGGATGATGGACGGCGATTTCCAAGCCATGATCGGCGCACAGTGGTAATTCCGCCGCCTCAAATACGCCTTCCAGGAGCAGAATTGGCCGGGTGACGCCCGCCGCGCGCAGGATCAGCGCCTCCTCGATGCAGGCCACGGCAAACGCATCAGCCTTTAGAGTACGGGCGACCCACTGCAGTCCATGACCATAGCCATCGGCCTTAACGGCGGCCGCCACCCGACGGCCCGGAGCGGCCGCCCGGACCCGTTGCAGATTGTGAACCAGCGCCCCCGGATCGAGGCGCACTGTGGTTGCTCGACTCATAATTGGATGAATAGGATTGAGGGGCGTGACTCTCGAACCGGGTATATTGCCCCCGGAAAGTCAGGCGAACCGTACCAATGGGACCATTGCGCTGCTTACCGATGATGATTTCAGCAACGCCTTTTTCGGGACTCTCGGGATTGTAAACTTCATCGCGGTAAATGAAACAAATCAGATCCGCATCCTGTTCTATGGCACCCGAATTATGACTCACAATCCCATCAGCCAACCATGAAGCAGGTCCAGGAACCGTCAAGTCAAAGACTTCCTCTTCGCCATCCGGCTGAATACTCACCACACGATCCCAAAACACATCGTCATGTATTGCCCAACGCATTAAGCTTTCATCCTGGAGCAATGCAGCATAGCTACTCATCGTGTCCCGCGATGGGGCAAAACGAAAATGTGAGCTACCCCCATAAGCAGTTCCCCGCAGCGCTGCCATTTCCCGCTGGGTCATCTCACGCTCTCGCATCAGGGCGCGAACCTCGACAAATACAGCTTGCGGCAAAGTATCTACATTCGGGTTAACCTGAAGCCCGCTAAGTCGCCCAGCAAGCTGTTCCGCTGATCGACAACGTGGACCGAAAGCGCCAACCTTCTCAAGGAAGAGACTTTGCTGATCTGAACCGGAAATATCTACCGTGTAGACAGGGTGTATGCCATGACGACAAACCACTGACCGGAGACGCGCAACAATGCCAAATCTCAGCAATAATACCGCTACATCTTCCGCCAACCCGCGACTTGCGGTACTGAAAAACACCCTCGGAGAACCTTTCTGATCAATGGGTCGAACCGCGATACTGCCATCGGTTGCCCAAAGATGCCGAAGCAACAATGCAATCTGATGATTACCCAATCTGAATACTTCAGCGGGCAAGCGTTTTTCGTGAGAACGCTGATCGAAAATACCTAAACCCCGTAACCACCGATTAATACCCAGCGGTCGCCAGCGGTTGCCATTGCCGGAAAAAACCAGTTGATGCCAATTACCACGGCCAGGATGTCGATTAATCATGACACCAAAAGTTTCGGCTGCCTGACGGACTGCTTCACTGTTTTCCTCAGAAGCCGTGGTATACCGCAAGGGCTGATGTTTGAGATAGCTACCATCACCCACAAGATGTCCAAGCAAAATAATATGGGATTCTGGCCAAACAACCAACGCGGTTGGTTCAGGTACGCGACGCGCGAAAGCTAATCGATCACCGACTGCAAGGTCTGAAATCCTGATCCAACCGCTGGTGCCATACAGTCGATGTTGAGCAGTAGCCCGGATTTGTCGCCCACTTGCCAGCGAGACGCAAAACACGGGCTTAACCCCAACCGACCAAACCTTGTCGCTATTTGCCTGGATAACGCATCTTTCCTGGGACAAGGCCAAGACCGCCGGTTGCGCGCCGACTAAATCCCGGATGGGAACTCGACGACCATCAGCCAGCATGACCTGCGTTTCGCCTGTAACACACTCACGCAAATCCGACATAATGGGCCGTTTCTCACCGCGTTGCTCCAGCGTACGGTTGAGCTGCGACAACGCCACGACCGGCACCGACAATTCTTTGGCCAGCGCCTTGAGCGAACGCGAAATCTCCGAGACCTCGGTCGCCCGGTTCTCATTACTGCCCGGCACCTGCATCAGTTGGAGATAGTCGACGACGATCAGGCCCAACTGCCCCTCCTGCCGGTGCAAACGCCGCGCCCGCGCCCGCAACTCATTCGGACTGAGGTTGGAACTGTCATCAATAAACAGGCGAGCTTCGGACAGCAACGTCACTGCCGAGGTCAAGCGCGGCCAATCCTCCTCCGCCAACCGCCCGGTGCGAATGCGGTGCTGATCAATTTGCCCCAGCGACGACATCAAGCGCATGAGCAGACTTTCACAGGGCATTTCCATACTGAAAACCGCTACCGCGCACTTCAGTTGAATCGCCGCGTATTCAACGATGTTCATCGCTAGGCTGGTCTTGCCCATCGATGGCCGGCCCGCAATCACAATCAGTTCGCCCGGCTGCAACCCCGCCGTCTTCTCATCAAAATCCGGCCAGCCAGTCGCCAGGCCGGTAATCGCATTATCACTTTGGAACAGCAGGTCGATCCGCTCCACCGTGCGCGCCAGCATGTCCTTGATATTGAAAAATCCTTCGCGGGCGCGCAGACCCCGTTCGGCAATAGCGAAAATCCGTTTCTCGGCATCGTCCAGCAAGTCTTTGCTATTCAGTCCCTTGGGATCATAGGCATTGTCGGCAATCTCCGCCGCAATCCGCACCAGACCGCGCCGGATCGCCCGCTCCCGAATAATATCGGCATAAGCGCGGACATTGGCGGCGCTCGGCGTATCATTGGCCATCGCCACCAGATACGCCAACCCTCCAGCTTCCTCCAACTGATTATGGTTCTGAAGCCACTCCGAGAGCGTGACCGGATCAAAAGGCATGCTCTCTTCCGCCAAGCGGCGAATGGCGCGAAAAATCAACTGGTGATCATGCCGGTAAAAATCACTGTCGCTCAGTCGATCGGCAATCTGATCCCAAGTGGTGTTGGCAATGATCAACCCACCCAACACCGCCTGTTCCGCTTCCAGGGAATGCGGCGGTATCCGCAGAGACTCGGCAGCGGCATCCTTACGATAGGGAAATGGGGAGACGGGCTGCATAGCGGACCGACGACAAGTAGTGGTTTGAGGTATCAGGTATCAGGTATCAGGTATCAGGCATCAGGTTCAGATCGGCAGGTTGGGCGCAGGACGCGCCCGACCTACTTTGCTGCTTTGCTGGCCTGGTCGCCCGGAACCCGCAGCGCCAGCGCCAATTCATTCTAGTTCAACTTATCGATTGCAGCGACTGCATCAAGCTTCAGCGATCACGTTGACGCGAATCTGCGTCTTAATCTCTGGATGCAAATGTAGATCCACATCGTATTCGCCAATCTGGCGAATCGACCCCTGTGGCAACCGGACTTCCTGCTTTTGCAACTCAATGCCGGCGGCGGAAACCGCATTGGCAATATCAGCGGAACCGACCGAACCGAACAACCGACCTTCACTACCGCTTTTCACCGACAAGGTCACGATCAACTCCGCCAACTGCTCAGCACGCGCCCTAGCCTTAGTCAATGCCTCGGCGGCAATTCGCTCCAGTTCAGCGCGGCGCGCTTCGAAACGCGCAATATTCTTCGGGGTCGCTTCAGTGGCTTTCCCCTTGGGAATGAGAAAATTGCGCGCGTAACCCGGCTTTACCTCAACCCGGTCGCCCAGCAGACCCAAATCAGCAATTCTTTCCAGCAGAATGATTTCCATTTTTAAACTCCAAATAATCACTTATTCAAATTCAGTTTGCGTCCGGCCGCGCCCGGATACGGCTTCGAAAATCAGCCCAGGCATCAACCACCCCCAGCGTCATCACCACCTGCGACAGCAGCGGAACCAGCAACAGGTAGAACAACACCAGCCAGGCTGACGATAAGCGCCGCTTCAATACGATCGCATGAACCAGAGTGATCCCTTGCACCGTGTACGGCACGCCCAGAACCAGCAACCCATTGGCCAATGGCGGCCAGCCAAACGCCAAGGTTGCGCCGAACAACGCCAAGGTAAAGGTCGCCAGCGGTCGCCCCAGTTGCAACTCATGAAATTCAGGACGAAAGCCACCAGGATTGAACAGCAATGCCTGTTGCCAGCGGCCCAGCAACAACGCCAGCAGTACGACCATCATCACTGCGCCCACCACCTGTCCCGGCAACCAGGGCGCCCATGCCTTGAGCAGCTCCAGCCATTGCTCCAACAACGCCTGGTCACCGGACGGTCCCACTGGCGCCAGCGTCGCCAGTTCCTGTTGAAACTGATCCAGCAAGGGATTCCACCAGACTACCGGATCGCCCAGCGCCAGATAAAAACCGGCGACACCCAGTAAACCCAGCATGGCCGCCGCCTGCAACGTTTGCGACAGTGAAATGGTGGCTCGCAGCACCAACGCCAGCAGCCAGACCGGCAACCAAACCGTCAGCAAGACATCCAGCATCGGCCACGGAGCGCCCAAAACCTGCCAACTCAGGGCGACAGCGACGGTCCCCGCCAGCGCCATGATCAGCGCTCCCTCGACCGGTCCCCGACGCAAGGCAACTAGCGCCACCACCGCCCCCGACACAATCAGCAGCGGCGGGAACAACCAGAAAGACACTGCAGCAACCGATGCGATCAACGCCGCCGACCCGCGACCACGCATGATGAAAGCGGCGAGTGATTTCACGCTGAAGGGTTCCCAACGGGTTCCGTTCGGGTTGCCCCGAGTCGGCGTTTAATGTCGGTCGCAGTACGGCAACAGCGCCAGGAAGCGGGCGCGCTTGATCGCTACCGACAACTGCCGCTGGTAACGGGCCTTGGTTCCGGTAATCCGGCTGGGCACAATCTTGCCGGTTTCGGTGATGTAGTTCTTCAGAACAGCAATGTCCTTGTAATCAATTTCCTTGACGCCCTCAGCGGTGAAACGGCAAAACTTTTTGCGACGGAAAAATCGCGACATGGAATTACTCCTCGGATCATTCAGTATTCAAAACGTCAATATGCGCGGCGTGCAGCACTAATCGGTACTCGCCCTCGCGGGAATTGGCGCGACTCACAAAGCCTCGCACCCGCACCGGCATCCCCGGCAACAGCCGCCGCGCAGCGTCAGCCAACGATTCGCCACAAGCGATGACCGGAATCCGACAACGCGCCTCACGGGGAAAACCCGCTTCGAGTTGACCGGAGTGATGGTCCAGCAAAAACCGGCCAATGGCTACCCCGGCAGGGGAGACGCGCACTTCACCCGCTCCAACAACTTGGCCAGCAATGACCAGCCAGTTGTCGGCGGAAGCAGCCGCAGTCATGACCAGTGCAGTCAACTTGGATCAACGCATCTCGTCCTCGATCCCGGTCTCATCAGCGGTCTCTTGATCAAGATCACCGCTATGATCCTCATCCTCTTCCCGATCGCGATCCTCATGATCCTCCCCCTGCTCATCCGCATCCTCCCGATCGTCGCGCTCGGCGCGCTCATCGCGCGATTTGACCAAAGGCGAGGGTTCAGTTTCTGGAGCATCCCGCTGAATAATGAGATTGCGAATCACGGCGTCGTTGAAACGAAACGCCCTCTGGATTTCTTCGAGTACTGTTTGGCTGCATTCGATGTTCATCAACACATAATGCGCCTTGTGAATCTTGTTAATGGGATAAGCCAACTGGCGCCGGCCCCAGTCCTCAAGGCGATGAACCTGACCGCCATCTTCTGCAATCAAGGCGCGATAACGCTCAATCATAGCGGGAACTTGTTCACTCTGGTCAGGATGGACCATGAACACGATTTCGTAATGTCGCATAAAGGCTCCTTACGGATCAGGATAGCCTCCCGTAATAACGGTGAGGCAAGGAGTCGCGACCCGACTGGGCCGCAGGGGGAAGGTATCTTAGAGGCAAAGCCTGGGATGCGCAACGCCAGTTCTTCCGGGAGAGAGCAAAACGCCGGGTTGCGCTATACTTTGCGCCCCCGCCGCCAGACTGACTGCATGCGAGCGGCGCTCTTGAGACGATAACCTGGATTGAATGGCTATGGCATTTTGGCAACGTCTGCGCGAAGACATTACCTGTGTATTCGATCGTGACCCAGCGGCGCGCAGCGTCTTTGAAATTCTCACGGCGTATCCCGGCATTCACGCCGTCCTGCTGCATCGGATCAATCACGCTCTGTGGAAACTGGGCCTAAAATGGCTGGCGCGTTTTCTGTCCTCCACGGCCCGCTTCCTGACCGGCATTGAAATTCACCCAGGCGCCAAAATCGGCCGGCGCTTCTTCATCGACCACGGCATGGGCGTCGTTATTGGCGAAACCGCCGAGATCGGCGACGATTGCACTCTGTATCAGGGCGTCACCCTGGGCGGCACCAGTTGGAACCAGGGCAAACGTCATCCGACGCTGGGCAACAACGTGGTGATTGGGGCCGGAGCCAAGGTACTGGGACCCTTCAAGGTGGGCAATCACGCGCGCATCGGCTCGAATTCTGTGGTGATCAAAGAGGTTCCCGCCAATGCTACCGTCGTTGGCGTACCGGGCCGGGTCGTGGAAGCCGGCGGTCCCAACTCCACGGAGAACGTGCGCCGTGAAATCGCCCGCAAACTCGGTTTTGACGCCTATGGCGCTACCCCCGACCTGCCCGATCCAGAAGCGCACGCCATCAATCAGATGCTGGATCACATTCATAGCCTCGATCGCACGGTTCGTCAGTTATGTCAGGCGTTGCGGAGCGCTGGCATCGAACCCGGCGAACTGTGCCTACCCGATTTGCAAGGTTGTGAATTGCATTCGGCCGCCAGTCGGGAGGGCTGGGCGGAGCAAAACGGCGCTGCCGCAGTCAAGGCGGAACGGAACGCTGAAACCTCCGCTTAATCCACGCCGATGCGCGAACTCAGTCCGGCGGCTCGCGAACATTTCGAGCATCCCCGCCATGTCGGTTGCCTCAATTCTCACCAACCGGATGTAGCAACGGCGCGCGTTGAAAGTCCAGTCGGCGGGGAAATTCTGCAGTTGCATATACAGACCGATGCACAAGACATCATCAGCGCCGTCCGTTTCAAAGCCTACGGCTGTGGCTGGATGATCGCCTGTGGTTCGCTGCTGGCCGAGACGATTCTCGGGCAACCCTTGGCGGAAACGGCGCGATTCCACCATCACGAACTGGTTGAACGCTTGGCCATCCCGCCGGAAAAACTGCATTGCGCGGTGCTGGCGGAAACCGCATTGCAAGCCGCGCTGCATAATGATGCAGCAAAGCGGAACTTTACCCCCTCTCCCGTTTCCTCAAGTAAGGAACCTCAGACCCCATCTTTTCCCAATGGAGCATACGAGCATGGCGATTACCCTGACTGAAAAAGCCGCCGACCGCGCGCGCGCCTATCTGGCTAAAAAGGAACCAGCGAAAGGTTTACGACTGGGCGTGCGCAACACCGGTTGTTCCGGCTACATGTATGTTGTGCAACTGGCCGAACAGATTGATCCTGACGATCAAGTCTTCGAGTCACAAGGCATTAAAGTTGTGGTGAACGCCAAAAGCCTGCCCTACCTGGATGGCATGGAGGTGGATTACGCCAAGTCGGGACTGAATGAAGGCTTCCGCTTCAATAATCCCAATGCCAAAGAGGCTTGCGGCTGTGGCGAGAGCTTCAGCGCTTAAGCAACGCCGTCTGCATTCGTTCCAGGCCCTCGGCCAAGCGGGCGCGGGGGCAACCGAAGTTCAGTCGGACGAATCCCGCGCCACCCGGTCCAAAGGTTGCACCGTCGTTCAATTCCACTCCAGCCTGTTCCAGAAAGAAGCGTTGAGGATTATCCGAAATGTCCGCGTCCCGACAATCCAGCCAGGCTAAATAGGTCGCTTCGGGAACGGTGACGCGAACGCCAGGCCAGTGACCTAGTACCGCACCTACCAGATAATCCCGGTTGGCGGCTAGATACGCCAGCAGTTCCCGTAACCAGTCGCCGCCGTGTTGATACGCGGCCAACGCCGCGGTCAAGCCCAGCACATTGACATCCGGAATGATGCCCTGCAACGCCTGTTTGAAGCGCCGCTTGAGCTCCGGATTCTGGATAATGGCGAAACTCGCGCCCAAGCCCGGAATGTTAAAGGTCTTGCTGGGCGCCATCAATGTGATGCAACGGCGGGCAATTTCCGGTCCCAGCGTCGCTAGCGGCGTATGTCGCCGCCCGTCTAACATCAGATCGCAATGAATCTCATCCGAACAAACAGTCAGATCATATCGTTCGCACAGATTCGCCAAGCAGTTGAGTTCCGCGAGGTTGAAGACCCGCCCAACCGGGTTATGCGGATGGCAGAGAATAAACAGCCGGGTTTTTGCGCTGATCGCCGCCGCGAATCCTCCGTCATCAAACGTGTAGTAGAGCTGCCCATCATGGGATGTCGCGGTCAATTCAGCGGTGACCAATCGACGCTCCTGATTGACGGGCGCATTCAGAAACGGTGGATAGACCGGGGTTTGCACCAGAACTTCATCGCCCGGTTCGCCAATGGCCCGGCACGCCACATTCAGGCCGCACACCAACCCTGGCAAATACACAATTTGGTCAGGCGTCACAGTCCATTGATAGCGATCGGCCATGCGCGCACACAACGTTTCCGTTAACGCCGTCGGCGGCGCGCCATACCCGAACACGCCATGTGCGACCCGGTCGCCCAGCGCCGCTATGACCGGTTCTGGGGCAGGAAAATCCATATCGGCGACCCATAACGGCAGGGCTGTGCCATAGCGTTGCCATTTCAGGCTGTCCGTCCCTTGCCGGCAAGGCGACTGATCGAAGTTATAAGGCATAATCTCAAGCACACATGGTTGCACAGACGGGAGATTGTAGCCAAATGACGAACCGATTACCGCAAACAACTTACATCACCCAGTCTTTCTCGCTACGAGGATCAGAGTTTCCCACTGTAGGGAAGAACTACGCACTCCGACAATAAAGATTCTGAACATGTTAAACATTTTGGAACTTCAATTCATTCCGGGGTTAGCCATCCAGCAGGGCAATCTCGCCAAAACATTCTCCAGGGGAAATCAGGATAGAAGCTGTAAATTTATGCACTGCGGCAATAACAATGCCGTCTTATCAGAATAGATCACACCTCGTCCCATAAGTAATGCTCATAACACAAAGTGCTGGATATTTCGAGAGATTAAAGACAGAAACCGAGATGGAAGGATAATGAAAAGCCTAATGTTGCGCAGCAGTATTTCAAATTGAAACAGGTTGCTTTTCAAATGTTTCATCCTGAAAAAAAACAGTTGGAGTTTGATGACAGTGGAACTCCGGCTTGCTGCAGGATCTGGAGATCATGGCCTATGATCAGGCGTTACGCAGGCAAACACTGGCGCGATCCGACGGGCACAACCTGAGCAGCAACCAACGGCAGGAATACAGCATGCTGGGGGATACCGTCACACCGCCTCGCGGCTGGAGAGCTTTGAAAAAGATGCTCACCATGCCGCGGGCAGCGCCTACCGGGCGCTCATCGGCGACTCCACTTTTCGTTGCCTGAATGAACGTTTTCAGATCGTGAAAGTCGCCAAAGTCAAACTCAAAGACAAACAGCAGGACATTATCATGTA
>JAGRHM010000070.1 GCA_020445005.1 Candidatus Competibacteraceae bacterium
GCACGGCCAATGCTGATCGAACCGCGATCCAGTATCTTGGTGGTTTCCTGGCCTGGCGAGAGCCGTTGATAGCTGATAATCGTCAATTTCAGGGGCATAATGCGATGTCCATTAGCGGGAGCGCCGCTGCAACCGCCCGACTGAATATCGCCGGGTTGCTTGATTATATCGCTAACAGACAGTCTATACTGCTTGAGCATAGGTATAACAGCCAACCGGGCTATTTTTTCACAGCAGCAAAGCGGATGAGGCGCGCCCCTATACGCATTATTGACGTTGAAAGCCTGTTGAGCGAGATTACGGCCGACGCGCCATGCGGCGAAGATCTCGAGTACGACCCCCAGTTCGCAGAAATGGAAAAAGAGGCGCAGGGAACGGCGGAGCGTCAATATGGCGACACCATCATCCCCGGCGAACCACCCAACTGGCGCAGCGTTGGCAAGGCAGCCTTGGATCTTCTGGAGCGCACCCGTGATTTGCGGGTTGCGGCCTACCTGACCCGAGCGGCGTTGAACACTGACGGTCTGGCGGGATTCACGGACGGCTTGGCGTTAATTGAGGGTCTGATCGAACAGTACTGGGACAGTGTCTATCCGCAGTTGGATCCCGAGGACGACAACGATCCCACCCTACGCATTAATACGATTGTGGGGCTGTGCGATCCGGAAACCACCCTGCACGATCTGCGCACCACGCCCCTAGTCAGTTCGCGTAGCCTGGGGCGTTTCAGCCTGCGCGATGTGCAGATTGCCGCTGGCATACTGACCCCGATTGTGACCGATGAGGAGCACACGCCGCCTAACCAGACGATGATCGATGGAGCGTTCCAGGATGCCGATCTGGAGGAACTGCAAGCCACGGCGGACGCCGTCGCCAAAGCCATTGAGCACGCCGATGGCATTGAAACCCGGTTGACTGATCAGGTTGGCGTCACAGAAGCGCCGGACATGAGCGCCCTGTCTGGCGCGTTGAAAGAAATCCGCCATGTTCTGGCTGAGCAACTTGAACGGCGTGGCGTAGGTATAGGGGGCGAGGATGAAGCAAGCGAGATCATGGAGGGAACAACAACCGGCGCCGCCGCTACCGGCCAGCGCATGATCGTAGGCGAAATCGCCAGCCGCGAGGACGTTATTCGCACCCTCGACAAAATCTGCGACTATTATAAACGCTATGAACCATCCAGTCCGGTGCCTTTCATGCTCAAACGCGCCAAGAAACTGGTGACCATGGATTTTGTGGAGCTCCTGCGGGATCTCGCCCCCAACGCCACCGAGCAAACCGACTTGATTTTCGGTTTGCAACCGGAGGAAACGGAATAATCAAGCTATAATAGTTGACTGTTAAGCTAGGTTTATTTCAAATAGCCGACAATGATCGAAGCTAGAGAGGTGATGCTCCAATGGCGATGAGTAGCCAGAAATTTATTGCTCGCAACCGTGCGCCGCGCGTCCAGATCGAGTACGATGTTGAGGTGTATGGCGCTGAAAAGAAAGTCCAGTTGCCCTTCGTGATGGGGGTGATGGCTGATTTATCCGGGAAACCGACTGATCCGCTGGCGCCGGTGGCCGATCGCAAATTCCTCGAAATCGATATCGACAATTTCGACAACCGATTGAAAGCGATGAAGCCGCACGTCGCCTTCCGGGTACCTAATACTCTGACCGGCGAGGGCGAATTAAGTGTGGATCTGTCTTTTGAAAGCATGGAGGACTTTTCCCCGGCTGCGGTTGCACAAAAGGTGGATTCGCTGAACCGGCTATTGCAGGCCCGTCAGCAATTATCCAACCTGATGAGCTATATGGATGGGAAGACCGGCGCTGAGGAGCTGATCGCCAAAGCGCTGAATGATCCCAGCCTCCTGCAGTCCCTAGTCGCGGAAGCCAAGCCCCAGGACGCCGCCGCGCCTGCCGCCGAGGAGTAATGCATCATGGCCGAAACCAGTCAAGACACCCAGGTTCAGGGCGAGGTTGAAACGCTCGAGGCCAGCGAATTTTCTTCATTATTGCAGCGTGAATTCAAGCCTAAGTCCGATCAGGCCAAGGAAGCAGTCGAATCCGCCGTCCGCACCCTGGCCGAACAAGCCCTGCAATACACGACCCTGGTCTCCAAAGATGTCGTCAAGTCGATCGAATCGATGATCGCGGAGATTGACAAAAAACTGAGCGACCAGATGAACGCGATCCTTCATCACTCCGATTTTCAGGCGTTGGAGAGCGCCTGGCGCGGTCTGCATCATCTGGTGAACAATACCGAGACCGATGAGATGCTCAAGATCCGCGTCATGAACATCTCCAAGAAGGATCTGCATAAGACGCTGAAGAAATACAAGGGTACCGCCTGGGATCAAAGTCCGCTCTTTAAGAAAGTCTATGAAGAGGAATACGGGCAGTTCGGCGGCGAGCCCTACGGTTGCCTGGTTGGGGATTATTACTTCGATCAGAGTCCGCCCGATGTCGAGCTGCTGGGGGAAATCTCCAAGATCGCCGCTGCTGCTCATACCCCGTTCATTTCCGCCGCCGCGCCGACCGTCATGCAAATGGATTCCTGGCAGGAATTGAGCAACCCCCGTGATATCACCAAGATCTTTCAGACCCCGGAATATGCGGCGTGGCGCTCGCTGCGCGAATCCGACGATTCCCGCTATCTCGGTTTGACCATGCCGCGGTTTCTGGCGCGCTTGCCTTATGGCTCCAAGACCGATCCGGTCGAGGCGTTCGACTTTGAGGAAGACGCTGAAGGCAGCGATCACACCAAGTATGTTTGGGCCAATTCCGCCTACGCCATGGCAGTCAATGTTAACCGGGCGTTTAAGTTGTACGGCTGGTGCACCCGCATTCGCGGCGTTGAATCCGGCGGCGCCGTTGAGGGCCTGCCCTCGCATACTTTCCCAACCGACGATGGCGGCGTGGATATGAAATGCCCGACCGAAATCGCCATTAGCGACCGGCGCGAGGCCGAATTATCGAAGAATGGCTTCCTACCGCTGATTCATCGCAAGAATTCGGACTTCGCCGCGTTTATCGGCGCGCAGTCGCTTCAAAAACCGGCCGAATACGACGACCCGGACGCGACCGCTAACGCGAATCTATCGGCGCGTTTGCCCTATCTGTTCTCGACCTGTCGCTTCGCGCACTATCTGAAGTGTATCGTTCGTGACAAGATCGGTTCGTTCAAGGAACGCGA
>JAGRHM010000071.1 GCA_020445005.1 Candidatus Competibacteraceae bacterium
CCCCGCAGCCCCTATGGCGTCGCCAAGTTGTTTGCTCACTGGGCTACGGTCAATTACCGCGAATCCTATGGCCTGTTCGCTTGCAGCGGCATTCTCTTCAACCATGAATCCGAGCTGCGCGGCAAGGAGTTCGTCACCCGTAAGATTACTGACGCTGTCGCTCGCATCCACCTGGGGCAACAGGAAATTCTCGAACTCGGTAATCTGGACGCCCAGCGTGATTGGGGCTACGCGCCGGAATATGTGGAAGGCATGTACCGGATGTTGCAGCATGGCGAGCCGGATACCTACGTTCTGGCCACCAACCAGACCTGGACCGTGCGTCATTTCGTGGAACTGGCCTTTCAGGCAGTTGACATCCCCCTTGAGTGGCAAGGACAGGCCGACGCCGAAGTGGGCCGCGACGCGCGCACCGGTCACATCCGCGTCCAGGTGAATCCCCGTTTCTACCGCCCTTGCGAAGTCGACATCCTGCAAGGTAATCCCGCCCGGGCGCGGGAACGGCTGGGTTGGGAACCGCGCACCGACCTGGGTGAATTGTGTCGCCTGATGGTCGAGGCCGACTTGCGGAGAAACCGGCGTGGATTCTCGTTCTAAGACGGTGCTGATTACCGGCGCGCGCGGCTTTACTGGCCGCCATCTGCGCGCCCATTTGCAAGCTGCAGGCTGGCGGGTCGTGGGTATGGATCGTGGGCCGGCAGTGAACGCGGACGATCTTAGCGCCGACCTCACCCATCCCGAGCAATTGCGCGCTGTCCTGGAAGTCGTCCAACCCGACTACATTGTTCACCTCGCCGCCATTACCTTCGTTCCCCACGGCGATGCGCTGGAAATCTATCAAACCAACCTATTTGGTACGCAGAACCTGCTTGACGCCATCCTGGCGGTTGAATTGCGTCCGCACAAAGTGCTCGTCGCCAGTAGCGCTAACGTCTATGGCAATCCCACCGTGGAAGTGATCGACGAAACCCTCTGTCCAGCGCCGGTCACTCACTACGCCATGAGCAAGCTGGCGATGGAGCACCTGGTGCGTACTTACCAGGACCGGTTGCCCATTTTGATCAGCCGCCCCTTCAACTACACCGGCCCCGGCCAGGACGAACGCTTCCTGATCCCCAAAATCGTCAGCCATTACCGTCGGCGGCAGCCGGTCATCGAGCTAGGCAACTTGGACGTCATCCGCGATTTCTCTGATATCCGCCTGGTCGTGGAAGCTTACCGGCGGTTGCTGGATAGCGGCGTGGTCGGGGAAACGGTTAATATCTGCTCGGGCGAAGGCCGATCGCTTGGCGAGATGATCCAGCGCATGAATCAAATCGCAGGCTATACAATCGAGGTGCGAATCAATCCTGCGTTTGTCCGCGCCAACGAAATTCACCGCCTGATCGGCGATAACCATAAATTGCGGCGTCTGATCGGCGAGTTGCCGGAATACCCCATTGATGATTTGCTCATGAGTCTCTATTCATTATGATCGCTGCTAACAACCCGGATATTGACGTCAATCAACTACTGCAGCGGATTCGCGAAGAACTGGCTCGAGCGCAGGCCGGCGGGTTCGCCTCAAACTTCGCGAGTCCCTCTTTCCGCCGCTTGCCCTCCCGTACTACCGCTATGGCGATTTTGCCGCAACAGCCCGCCTACGCGCTGCGCGATTTTCTCGATTACCATGACAAAGCATTTATTGTCAGCGCCTATCGAGGAGTGTTGCGGCGGGATCCCGATCCATCCGGCATGGACAATTTCCTCGGTAAATTGCGCAGCGGCGATTACACCAAAATCGAAGTGCTGGGGCGTTTGCGCTTTTCCCGCGAGGGGCGGAGTTATGGCGTGCGCATTCGCGGTCTGACCGCGCCCTTCGTAATGCAAACCGCCTGCCGCCTGCCGGTCATTGGCTACGGCATTGCCTGGCTCAATGCCCTCATCCGTTTGCCTCTGCTGATCAAAAACTGGCAGCGCTTTGAAACCTATACCATTCATCGTCTGGATCAGCAACAACGCACGGCAGCTGACCGCGGCGACATTGACCAGATCAACGACTTGTTGGAACAGTTGCAACAGGATATTCGTCGGCTCTCGGCAATCCAGGCTAACGACGCGGCTAAGGCAAGCCAGCGATCTTCAATCGCGCCATCATCCATCACCATTTCCGCGCGTAACCAGTCCTCATGGCGCTGATTCCTGCTGCGATCCACCAGTTTTGCCCCAGTTGTGATGTCGGCGATGGCATCACCAACGGCGCGTTGTTGACCCGTAAGGTGCTCCAGTCGCTGGGCTTTAGCTCGGAGATTTTCAGCGGCGAAATTCCGGCGAATCTCCAGGACATCATCAGGGATTACCGCGATTACCGCAGCCAGCCGGACCAGGTTCTCCTCGTCCATCATTCCATGGGCACAACAACCTGGGATTGGGTCGGCCAGCAGAAGGCGGTCAGGATTCTGGTTTACCACAATATCACCCCGGCAGAACTTTTCCCGGAAGGCTCCTTCATCCGCCAGTACGCCGAACTGGGGAGAAAACAACTGGCGGACAGCACCGCCTGGTTTATCGGCGCGATTGGCGATTCCGCGTACAATTCTGCTGAACTGATCGACTGCCACTATGACCCGGTTGTCACCATCCCGCTACTGGTTGATCTGCAAAAAAATTTTACCGCTTCATGGGATACTGACATTGTCCAGCGCCATCAACAGACCTTTAATCTGCTGTTTGTCGGGCGCATTATCGAAAATAAGAAACAGCACGAATTGATTGAACTGTTTGCGCATTTCAAACAGATATACCACCAGCCGGCAAAGCTGATGTTGGTTGGCGGCGTCAACTCTATCGATTACGAAAACCGGCTCCGGGCGCTCATTACTGAGCATCGCCTGCATAACGATGTGGAACTGCCCGGCAAGGTCAGCAGTGAGCAGCTTTATGGCTATTACCGGGTGGCGGATGTCTTTGTCTGCCTGAGTGAACATGAAGGTTTTGGCATGCCGCTGATCGAGGCGATGTGTTTCGACACGCCAGTCGTCGCGCTGGATACCAGCAATGTTGGCAACACGTTGGGCGCATCAGGCATTTTGTTCACGGAAAAACGTCTGCCGGAAATGGCGGCTTGCATCAAGTTGTTAGCGGAGCATCGCGAATTCCGCCGACGAGTCATTCGCTCTCAGCGCCGCAATCTGCAGCGATTTACCTTTGAGACGCTGCGTGAACAGCTCGTGGATTTCCTCAATCAATTGGATATTGCTGTTCTTTCTCCCCGCCCCAACCCTCCCACGTTAGGGGAAAGTACGGTTACTGCTCCGACGCGATATCAGATCGAGGGACCCTTTGATAGCAGCTACAGCCTGGCGCTGGTCAATCGCGAGCTAGCCCTGGCTCTTCACCAGTCCGGACAGACTGTAGCACTGTACTCGACTGAAGGACCGGGCGATTTCCCGCCCAACCCTGATTTCCTGAATGCGCGCCCGGACGTGGCCGCCCTGTGGTGCAACAGCCAAAATTCCTGGTCGCCTGAAACGGTCGTTCGCAATCTCTACCCGCCGCGAGTCAATGACATGCGCGGCCTGACCAACCTTCTAGGCATTTATGGCTGGGAAGAGTCCACTTTTCCCGCTGCCTGGGTGGATGACTTCAATCAGCATCTCGACCAGGTTGCAACGATGTCCGAGTATGTAACTAGGACTCTGATCGATAATGGATTGAGTAAACCCTGCGCCACAGTTGGCATTGGCGTAGACCATCTTCTGGCCATTACTCCCAAGCCGTTGGCTGTTCCCCTGAAACCTGGCTTCCGGTTTCTCCACAACTCGTCGGCTTTTCCCCGTAAAGGTGTTGACGTACTGCTAACGGCTTGGGCGAAGGCGTTCACGGCCCACGATCCCGTGGTGCTGATTATCAAGACGTTCCCTAATCCGCATAATACGGTTCTGGAACAACTCGCGCGCCTGGCCATCGATCATCCTGATCATGCGCCGATTCAACTGATCAACGAAGACCTGACGCCTAGCGTGTTGGTGGGTCTGTATCGGCAATGCCAGGCGCTGGTTGCCCCTAGTCGCGGGGAAGGCTTTGGCTTGCCGATGGCAGAAGCGATGCTGTTTGATCTGCCAGTTATCGTCACTGGCTACGGCGGACAAACCGATTTTTGTACGGACGAAACGGCATGGTTAATCGATTATCAGTTCGCCCGGGCGCAGACCCACATGAATCTTTATGACTCCGTCTGGGCCGAACCCAGCATTGACCATTTGGCAGAGCTACTGCGGGAAGTGTTTACCGCGCCAACCGAGATAATTCGACAACGCACGGCTATCGCCAAACAGCAACTACTGTCCCGGTTCACTTGGCGGGCCATCGCCGAACGCCTGCAGGCGACCGTGCAGGCGCTGGATCAACAACCACTGTTCGACAAAAGCCCACGTTTGGGCTGGCTCAGCACCTGGAATACCCCATGCGGCATCGCGACCTATTCGAAGTATTTGGTTTCGCACCTGGACTCTGCTCAGGTCTTTATCCTGGCCAACCGGGCTGCGGAATTGACAGCGCCGGACGAGCCGAATGTCTTCCGTTGTTGGAATCAGGGTTGGCAGGATGAATTGGATGATCTGCGCCCGCTAGTTCGATCTCTTTTTATTGATACCTTATTAATTCAGTTCAATTTTGGTTTTTTTAAGCTGCAGTTTCTGGAACATCTGATCCAGCAGTTCAGCGATGAGGGCATCAGGATTTATCTTGTTCTTCATTCAACCGATGATGTGGCTAAACCGGATTTTAATGCTTCCTTGCGAACTATTACACAAGCGCTTGGCAGAGTGAACCGCATCCTCGTACACAGCCTCGCTGATCTGAACCGGCTGAAAGGCTTTGGGCTCATTCATAATGTCACTCTGTTCCCGCATGGCGTTAACCAGCCTGAAGGCTTTCTACCGCCTCCCTTGTCGAAATGGGGTCTGGATACAGTCGTTGGTCGGCGGCGCATCATCGCTTCTTCTGGTTTTTTGTTGCCACATAAAGGTATTTACCAATTAATTCAA
>JAGRHM010000072.1 GCA_020445005.1 Candidatus Competibacteraceae bacterium
TGGCGTTGCAGGTCTATACTCGGGAGGCCTTCCCCGAGCAATGGGCCATGGCGCAAAATAACCTGGCCAATGCGTACCGCGACCGGATCCGGGGCGAGCGGGCCGAGAACCTGGAGCGGGCGATCCAGACCTACCAGCAGGCGTTGCAGGTCCGAACCCGAGAGGCCTTCCCCACCAATTGGGCTGCGACGCAAAACAACTTGGCTGTTGCGTACCACGACCGGATCCGGGGTGAGCGGGCGGAGAACCTGGAGCAGGCCCTCGCCGCCTCCGAGTTGGCGTTGCAGGTCTATACTCGGGAAGCCTTCCCCGAGCAATGGGCTATGACGCAACACAACCTGGCCAATGCGTACAGCGACCGGATCCGGGGTGAGCGGGCGGAGAACCTGGAGCAGGCCCTCGCCGCCTCCGAGTTGGCGTTGCAGGTCTTTACCCGGGAGACCTTCCCCACCGATTGGGCCATGACGCAAAACAACTTGGCCCTTGCGTACGGCGACCGGATCAGGGGCGAGCGGGCCGAGAACCTGGAGCAGGCGATCCAGGCCTATCAGTTCAGTCTGGAAGTCTATCGTCCTGATGCGTTTCCGCGGGACAGTCGGCGAGCCGCCCGCGGCTTGGGCGACCTCTACTTCGCGCAACAGCGCTGGATTGAAGCCACCGCCGCCTACCGACAAGCCCTCCAGGCCGCCGAAATCCTCTACCAGAGTGCCTCGTTCTTCGACAACCAAGCCGCCGAGCTCACTGCAACCGGCGATCTTCATCATCGTGCGGCCTACGCTTTGGCGCAGGTCGGCGATCTTCAAACCGCTGTCCTCACCCTGGAGCAAGGCCGCGCCCGCGGTTTGAGCGATGCTCTGGCCCGGGATCGCGCCGACCTGGAACAACTGCAAACCACGGCCCCCGATCGGTATGACCGCTATCAGCAAGCGGCCGCCCAGCAGCGCCAAATCGAAGACTACCAGCGCGCCCTCAGCGCCCGCCCCGCCGCCGAGCGCCACGGTCTCAGACCGGACGATCTGCGCCAGCAGCTCGCCCAAGCCCATCAGGAATTGCAGAACGCCATCGCGGCGATTCGCCAAATCCCTGGATACGCTGACTTCCTCGCGCCGCCCGATTTCGCGGAGATTGTCAGCGCGCTTCCTCTCGCTCGATCCGTCGACCCGGAGTGCGGGGGAGAGCGCGAAGAACAGGGCGCGCTGGTCTACCTGGTCACCACGGAGGCGGGCAGTCTCGCGATAGTGGTCACCGCATCCGGTGACGCCATCGGAAACCCGACCGCCACCATTGAGCCTCTCTGGATCAACGACCTGTCTCAGGATTCCCTACGCAAACTGCTTTTCGGGACCCCCGAGGCTTTTGGTGGCTGGTTTGGCACCTACGATCAGCGAGAGACGGATGGAGCGGCATGGCGGGCCGCCATCGACCGAGGCACGGCCGAACTGGGGGACGGCTTGATGGCGCCCCTCAGCCAACACTTAACCGCGCGCGGCGTTCGGCACGCCATCCTGATTCCCACCGGCTACTTAGGATTGCTCCCCCTGCACGCCGCTTGGATCCCCGACCCGACCGTTCCCAGCGGACGCCGTTACGCCTTCGATCGCCTGTACTTCAGCTATGCGCCAAACGCCCGCTCCCTCAAGGCGGCCCAGGCTATCGCCCGTCGCACCCCACCGGATTCGCTCCTCGCCATCGACGAACCCACCCACAACGGAGCCGATCCTTTACCCCATTCGCAACCGGAAATCGACGCCGCGATCGCTACCTTCTCTCAGCAGCACCAACATCTCCGCCTCCGCCATGCTCAAGCGACCGCCGTGGCGGTGCGCGACGCACTACCCCACTACGCCGTTTGGCACTTTTCCTGTCATGGTTCCGCTAACTTCGCAGACCCCCTCTACAGCGGACTGGCGCTGGCCAACACCGACGTCCTCACCCTGCGCGATATCCTCGCTCTCCGGCTGAGCGGTGTGCGGCTGGCCGTGCTTTCCGCCTGCGAAACCGGCTTGCCGGGCGCCGAGCTTCTCGATGAAGTAGTCAGCCTCCCTGCCGGCTTGCTCCAGGCCGGCGTGGCCGGGGTCATCGCTTCGCTCTGGTCGGTGTCCGACTTCAGTACGATGCTGCTGCTCACCCGCTTCCACGACTTCTGGCGCATCGAAGGGCTGGCCATCGATCAGGCCCTCCGGCGGGCGCAACAGTGGGTGCGCGACACCACCAATCGAGAGAAATTAGTGCATTTCCAAGGCATTGAAGGTGCCTGCGCAAGCGTGGTCTCTCCCGAGGGAGCCCGGTTGCTCTATGGCAAGCTGGATGACTATGATGAACCCGATCGACGCAGCTTCGCCCATCCTTATCATTGGGCGGCCTTCAGCTATGTGGGTGTTTAGGTTTCGTTTACGACAGTCATAGGAGTACGCCATGTCCCCCGCGATCGGCATTCTGGACGTTGCCCGTGAGATTCTCCCGGTGCTGCCGAAACTCCTGGGAGAAGACGCGGAAGCCGTTGAACAATCGCTCACCCGCCTGTTGGAACGAGCACGCTCGGGGGAAGCAGTCGATCATGAGATCCGCGTTTTGTTGGGGAAATATCCAGCAACGGACCGCTGGAAGCGGGATCGTCTGAGAGGAAACGACGCTGATGGGGTCGACGAAAAATCCTACCAGCCCCTTCCCGGTCAGAGGAACACCCCCCGAGCCGTGAAATATGCGTGCCCCGTGTCTGGTTGCAATACCCCTCCGTGGTTTCCGATCGATGCCGGGGATGTGATTCCCTCGTGCGAGATTCACGGTGTGCCGTTTGAGTCTGTCTCCAATGACTAAGGCGGTCCGGTCGGCGGCCATGCCGGGGGGCTTTTGAGGCATGTCAACCAAGTTCGTTGAGGGCGTTGGCGGCAAACTGGCGGAACAATGGGTCGCCACCTTGCTGACGCCCGCGTTCGCGTTTTGGGCAGGGGGACTGGCGGCCTGGGGGTATCGCTATGGCTGGGCCTCCCTGCAAACCCCGTTCACCGCGCTTTCCGAACCCCTCCAAATCGCCTTCCTCGTGGCCCTTTTTCTCGGAGTGACGACTTCCGCCTTTGTTGTCCAGCGCTTCGACCTGATGGCCTTGCGATCCCTGGAAGGTTACTGGCCGTGGTTGTTCTTCCCGCTGCGTTGGCTGCTGCTTTGGTGGCAGAAAAAGCAGTACGAGAAGTCCCGACAACAGTGGCAGGCATTGATGAGTAAGGAACGGCAGGCACTGACCGCGAGGGAAACCGAGCGCCTCGCCAGACTGGACGAGTGGCTGATCCGCATGCCTCGGCGACCCGAGCAACTGCTGCCCACTCGCTTGGGCAATCTTCTGCGAGCGGCTGAACTGCGTCCGCAATACAAATACGGACTGGATACCGTCATTTGCTGGCCGCGCCTGTGGCTCCTCCTGCCCGATGCCGTCAAAAAAGACCTGCAAGAAGCCCGCGCTGATCTCAATACCGCCGCTCGCACCTGGCTCTGGAGTCTGCTCTTTATAGTCTGGACCCCGTGGGCCTGGTGGGCGGCTCCGATCGGCATCGGGGTCGCCCTCTTCACTTATTATTCCTGGGCGCTGAATGCTGCCAAAAACTATGGAGAATTGATCGAGGCCACTTTTGATGTGCATCGCCACCTGCTTTATGAATCTCTCCGCTGGGACTTACCTGACTCGGATAAGCCATCGGAAGAGCGCCAGAAGGGGCGGAAACTAACCGAGTACCTATGGCGAGGCGTCAAGCCAGATGAAGCGAATTAATGAGGATAATTTATGAAAATTAAAGCTCTGCATCAGTACAATCAAAGTGTGGACAGGATTTTCGGCCTGTTCCACGATCCTGATTTCATGAAGGAGAAATATGTTGGAATCGGCGCCCGCAATATCCAGGTTGTGGAGTGCGCTGGCAGCGAGGGTCACTACCGCATCAAGGTCCACCGGGAAGTCCCTGCCGACGTGCCCGCGTTGTTGAAGAAATTTCTCAATCCCTGGAATACTTTGGTGCAAAGCGAGCAATGGGAAGGCAAGGCGGGCGGCCCGTATCGCTGCAAGTTTGGCATCGAGGTTTCCGGGGTGCCGGTCAGCATTGGGGGCGAAATGGAGCTACGCGCCCAAGGCGATGGTTGTGTCAACGAGGTGCGGCTGGATGTGAAATGCGGGATTCCCCTGGTCGGCGGCAAGCTGGCGGATTTCGTCGGCAGCGATGCGGAGAAGGCGGTGCAAGCCGAATACGAGTTTATCCGCAATCATTTAGCCAAGGGTTGAGCGATTACCCCGCTGGCGGCGCTTCGCCAGGCTGGCGAATTTCAAAGGTATGGGTGATTTGTGCGGTCTGGCCCAGCATGATAGAGGCTGAGCAGTACTTTTCCGCCGAGAGATGGATGGCGCGCTCAACATGCTTCGCGCTCAGATTCAGGCCGGTGAGGATGAAATGGACGCGGATCTGGGTAAAAACCTTGGGTTCGCTATCGGCTCTATCAGCGTCCAGTTGCACTTCGCAACCGCGCAGATCCTGCCGGGCCTTACGCAGGATATTGACCACATCGATAGCAGTACAACCACCCATGCCCATCAAGAGCATTTCCATCGGTCGCGGCCCGAGGTTGTGCCCGCCCAATTCCGGCGGACCGTCCATGACCAGAGCGTGACCGCTGGGGGACTGGGCAACATAAGTCATATCTTCCAGCCAGATAACACGGGTTTTCATTGGGGTTCCTTAAAACGTCAAGCAAAAACGCCTCTCCGGTTGAGAGAGGACTTGGGAAATAAGAAAAATTTAAACGCCAAACAATTCCGCCAGTTTCGCGCCGGGGTCCGGGGCGCGCATGAACGCTTCACCGACCAGAAAGGCGTGGACGCCGTGTTCACGCATTAAGGCTACGTCCGCAGGAGTATGAATCCCGCTTTCGGTAACGACCGTGCGGTCGCCGGGAATGTGAGCCAGCAAATTCAACGTGACGTTCAGCCGCGTTTCAAACGTGCGCAGATTGCGATTGTTGACGCCGATCAGCGGGGCGTCGATCAGTAACGCCCGCTCCAATTCCTCGGCATCATGGACCTCCACCAGGATATCCATTCCCAACCGGGTCGCCAATTCCGTCAGTTCGCGCAATGCTGCGTTATCCAGTGCGGCGACAATCAGCAGGATGCAGTCCGCCCCAATCAGCCGCGCTTCGTAAACCTGATAGGGATCGATGATGAAATCCTTGCGCAACGCCGGCAGGGCGCAAGCCGTCCGGGCTTCCTGTAAGTAAGCCTCGCAGCCCTGGAAGAAATCCCGATCAGTCAACACGGACAGCGCAGCAGCTCCAGCTTGGGCATAACTGCGGGCGATATCCGCCGGGGCAAATGGATCGCGCAGCAATCCTTTGCTGGGCGAGGCGCGCTTGATCTCGGCAATGACTGCCGGCTGGTCTGCGGCAATAGCATTTTTCAAAGCGGTCAGGAACGGACGCGGGGCTGGCAGATTCCCCACCTGCCGCATCAACGCCGAGAGACTCAAGCACGCGCTGCGTTCAACAACTTCCTCGGTCTTGCGCGCCAGGATTTTTTTCAGGATATCGGGCGTATCGTTCATGAGGCCAGTTTCTGCGTACAACGCACGAACTCATCCAGCTTGGCGCGGGCTGCGCCGCTGGCCAGAGTTTCGCCGGCCAGGGTGATGCCGTCGGCGATGGAAGAGGTCAGATTGGCGGTATACAACGCCGCACCAGCGTTCAGAGCGACGATGTCGCGCGGCGCGCCGGGTTGATTGTCCAGCGCATTGAGCAAGAGCATCTTCGAGTGCTCGGCATTGGCGACTTTGAGACTGCGATTCGAGATCATCGACAACCCGAAGTCCTCGGGATGGATTTCATATTCCACAATTTCGCCGTTTTTGAGTTCGCCCACCTGAGTGGCAGCGCCCAATGAGATTTCATCCATGCCATCTTTACCCCAGACCACCAGCACATGCTGTGCGCCCAGGCGTTGCATGACGCGGATCTGGATGCCGACCAGGTCGGGATGGAAGACGCCCATCAACTGATTCGGAGCGCCAGCCGGATTGGTCAGCGGGCCAAGAATATTGAAGATCGTGCGCACCCCCATCTCGCGCCGCACCGGAGCAACATTTTTCATCGCTGCATGATGATTGGGCGCGAACATGAAGCC
>JAGRHM010000073.1:0-2119 GCA_020445005.1 Candidatus Competibacteraceae bacterium
ACCCGCCAACGACGGCGGGCCAGTCGCTTGACCCTCAGTGAAATCATGACGATCTTGATTTATTTCCATCAGGCACAGTACCGCAACTTCAAGGCCTTTTATCTGTTGCAAGTGTGCCGGCATTGCCGCGGTGAGTTTCCCAACCTGTTGAGCTACCATCGCTTTGTGGCCCTGATTCCCACCGCCCTGATGCCGCTGTGCATTTACTTACAGACCCGGCGCGGCCAGGACACCGGGATTGCCTTCGTCGATGCAACGTCCTTGGTGGTGTGCCACAACCGCCGCATTCACAGCCACCGGGTCTTCCAGCAGGTGGCCCGTCGCGGCAAAACCTCCATGGGGTGGTTCTATGGCTTCAAGCTCCATCTTGTCGTCAATGACCGGGGCGAACTGCTGGCCTTCCGTATTACCCCTGGCAACGTCGATGATCGAGAACCGGTACCCGAATTGACAGCGGGGTTGACCGGCAAATTGATCGGCGATCGCGGTTATATTTCCCAACAATTGTTCGACGAACTCTGGGAACGAGGGTTACAGTTGATCACCAAAATTCGCCGGAACATGCGCAACAAATTGATGCCCATGGTCGATAAGTTATTGTTGCGTAAGCGTGCCCTCATCGAAACCATCAACGACCAAATCAAGAACATTCAGCAGATTGAGCACACCCGGCATCGCAGCGTGGTCAACGCCATGGTCAATGTTTTGGCCGCTTTGGGGGCTTACACCCATCAACCTCGCAAACCCTCGCTGCATTTGTCTCAAAATGATCTTAACCTATTGACTTACGATGAATAATAAACGGAACTCACGTTAATTAGGCGTCCAAACCACGAACCGGGGAGGCGGCGGCGTCCGCTTCCTTATGGGGGAGCGCACCATGCCACACACTCGCTTAAAAATAAAACAACTCAGCCTGGCTCTGGCTGCCCTGCCATTAGTCGCCAGCTTTGCTTTGGCCAAGGATGAACCGGAAGCCAAAAAGGGCGTCACCGAGGCTGAAGTCAAATACCAGGCCGGCGGCTCGCCGCTGGCTGGCGCGGAGATGCATCAGAACATTAATCCCAAAGCCCCGCCCATGACCGCCGCCGAATTCGCCAAGGGCCGCCAGGTTTATTTTGAGCGTTGCGCCGTTTGTCATGGCGAAAATCGCCTGGGTGGGCTGGGACCGGCGTTGCTGCCGCAAAATCTGGAGCGGTTGAAGCGTTCCCAGGCCCTGACCGTGATCAATGCCGGACGAATCGCCACACAAATGCCCGGCTTTCAGGCACAGCTTAAACCGGAGGAAATTCAGGCGCTGGTCGCGTACCTCTACGCGCCGCCCAGGGAAAATCCGGTCTGGGGCGAAGCCGAAATTCGCGCCTCGCGGATTGAACACGTCAAGGCGGATACGCTGCCGAATCAGCCGCAATTCACCGCCGATCCGCTCAATCTGTTCGTGGTGGTGGAAGCGGGTGATCATCATGTCACGATTCTCGATGGCGACCGGTTCACTCCGCTGGCGCGCTTTCCCAGCCGCTTCGCCCTGCACGGCGGCCCCAAGTTTTCTCCGGACGGGCGCTTTGTTTACTTCGCCTCCCGCGATGGCTGGATCGCCAAGTACGATCTTTACAATCTGAAAATGCTGGCGGAAATCCGCGTCGGCATTAACACTCGCAATCTGGCGGTGTCCAGTGATGGTCAATGGGCGATGGCAGCCAACTCGCTGCCGCACACCCTGGTGTTGCTGAACGCGGTGGATTTAAGTCTGGCGCGCATTATTCCCGTAGTGAATGACGCAGGCCAAAGCTCGCGGGTATCGGCGGTTTACGACGCCGCCCCGCGTCAGAGCTTCGTAGCCGCGCTCAAGGACATCCCGGAAGTGTGGGAGTTGAGCTATAACCCCAAGGCCGAGCCGGTGTTCAAGGGCTATGTTCACGATTATAAAATGGGCGAAGCCATCGCCGCGCCCGGGATGTGGACGCCGCGCGTGACCCGGTTGGACGCCATTCTTGACGACTTCTTTTTCAGCCCGGACTATGCCTATGTGCTGGGCGCCGCCCGTCCCGTCGATGGGAACACGCCATCGACGGCCAGCGGCCAAGTGGTGAATCTGGATGTGCGGCGCAAAATCGCCGAC
>JAGRHM010000073.1:2259-2645 GCA_020445005.1 Candidatus Competibacteraceae bacterium
CCGGCATTCTTCATGCGCAGCCATGAAAACACGCCTTACGCCTGGGTGGACGCCATGATGAGTCCCGCCAAAGACACCCTGCAATTGCTGGACAAGCGCCGCCTGGAAATCGCCCATACCTTGCGTCCCGCGCCCGGCCAGACTGCCGCGCATACCGAATTCACCCGCGACGGCAAATACGCCCTGGTGTCCATTTGGGAAGACGATGGCGCGCTGGTGGTCTACGATGCAGCGACCTTGAAGGAGATCAAGCGTCTGCCCATGCGCAAACCGGTCGGCAAATACAACGTCTATAACAAAATCACCCGTTCCGAGGGAACGAGTCATTAAATTCAGCGGATCAGGCGGCGTCGAGTTGTGCAGTAGCGTGCTGCAACTGTCTGCGG
>JAGRHM010000074.1:0-4196 GCA_020445005.1 Candidatus Competibacteraceae bacterium
AAATTGAAGCAGGCATCTTGGCCACCATCCTGCGAACAGCCATCCCACTGGCCATTGCCATTGGCATCCAGATACCACTCGCCGTCACGAAACACGCCAATCCGAGCAATGCCAACGCCGTTCCAGTCGCCGGTGATCGGTAAGTCCCCGCGCCGACCGAAAATGGGACATTCATCGGAGCCATCCGGCGGACAACCATCCCATTGCCCGTTGCCATTGGCGTCCAGACGCCACTGGCCGTCACGAAACACGCCAATCTGGGTAATGCCCGCACCGGTCCAGTCACCCACTACGGGGAGATCGCCGCTCTGACCGAGCGTGGGACACTGATCGACGTCGTTCGGTGAACACCCATCCCATCGACCGTTGCCGTTGGCATCCAGATACCACTCGCCGCCACGGAAGACCCCGATCCGGGTAACGCCAGCGCCGTTCCAGTCGCCGGTGACCGGACGATGCCCTGCCCTGCCGAAACCGGCATAGCAGCGATCAATCCCACAACCATCCCACGCTTGGTTATTATTGCGGTCCAGGAACCATCGGCCTGCGCGGGCACGAAAGAGGCCCACGGCGCTTTGGATGCCGCTTTCCCAATCGCCGACGACCGGCCATCCATTGGATCGATTGAAGGGTTGGAACGATATGCAGAGATCCTGGCCGCCTTCCTGGGAACAACCCTCCCATTCGCCATTGCCATTGCGGTCCAGCAACCAGTCACCATTGCGGAAAACGCCAATTTTTGATGGGGCCACCGATGCAGCGCAAAGACTGCGGGAGATACCACTGCTGCCTACCGCTACAAATTGGTTGTTACCCCACGCGATATCAGCAAAACCACCACCGGCGTCGTACAGGGTCCATGTAGCGCCGTTTGGGCTGATTAGAATTCCCCTGCTTCCTGACACCAAGAATTGGTTATTGCCCCAGGTTACCCCAACAAAATTTACAATAGGAATTCCTAACTCACGGCGCGTCCAAATCACCCCATCGGTACTGGTCAGAACCCAGCCTGAAGAACTTGAATCATCATAATAGACCGTTACTATAAACTGACCATTACCCCAGGCAATATGTGCAAAACTGGCAGATGTTTCAGTTTCACGACGGGTCCAGGTGACGCCATCAGGGCTGGTCAGGATCGCGCCGCCATCTCCTACCGCTACGAACTGACCATTGCCCCACGCGACAGATTCCAACCGGGAAGATCCAGGAATACCGACTTTCGATTCCTGAATAGTCCAGGTCAGGCCATCAGGACTGGTCAGAATCGTATCGCCTTCCCCTACAGCAACAAAACGGCCATCGCCCCATGTAACGCCTCGAAGCTCTACCGACCCGAATAACGGAGGCGGTACCGAAACGCCCGAATCACGAGTTGTCCAGGTAATGCCGTCAGGACTGGTCAGGATTTTATTGATACTTATCGCTACGAATTGGCCATTACCCCAAGCGACGCTTGAGATTAGATGAGGGGTTCCTGCCTCGCGGAGGGTCCACTGAGCGCCATCGGGGCTAGTCAGGATTGTGCCAGTTCCCACTGCCACAAACTGACTGCCGCTCCAAGTGATGCCAGACAGGCTTCTAGATACTGGTTCATCGATTCGGGTCCAAGCAACCCCATTAGAACTGATCAGGATCGCGCCACCTTGAGTGACTACTAAAAACTGGTCATTACCCCAGGTTATGCCCGTGTCATAAGTTTCAAAGACTCCCGAGTCGTGAGGAGTCCAGGTCACGCCATCAGGACTCGTCAAAATCACGCCACGTCCTACCACCGCGAATTGGCCATTGCCCCAAGCCACACTTGAAAATCCTGGGAAAGATCCTGGGAAAGTTCCCCAGTCACGCTGTGTCCACATCAGACCGTCAGGGCTAGTGAGGATCAAGCCACTTTGCCCGACCGCCACAAACTGGCCATTGCCCCAAGCGATCTTTTCTGGATGCCAAGAATTCGAATCGCGGGGAGTCCAGGTCACGCCGTCCGAACTGGTCAGAATCGTACCCCCTACTACTACGAATTGGCTATTGCCCCAAGAGACACCTGTAAGCGACATGGAAGTGCCCGATTCCCTCGGAGTCCAAGTCATACCATCGGGGCTGGTCAGTATTTGGCCTAGATATCCCACTGCTACAAACTGATTGCCACCCCAAGTAACGCCTCGAAGGTCGCTGACAACATAAGCCCCTGTGTCACTGTGGTTCCAGGTAATGCCATCAAGGCTGGTAAGGATTGTATTCCCTTTGACTACTACAAATTGGTTGCCACTCCAGGTGACACTGGGCAGTCCCCAGTAGGCAATCGTCGTGTCTCGGGTTGTCCAGAAAACACCGTCAGGACTTGTCACAATTGCACGATTTCCTACTGCTACATAAAGGCCATTGCCGTATGCAATAGCTATGGCGCCAATAGGATTAGCGCCAATCTTCTCCCAAGTTGCCCCGCAAGGTAGATCGTTTGTGAGTTGATAGATATTGGGGGCGCCATGTAGTCCTTTTAATGCTTGGTTTCCGCTGCTGGGTAGCGCCGATGGTATAGACATTAACACTAGTACTATCACAATCATGATAGTTTGAGTTAATGAGAGAAGCCGTGCTGGCGATAAAGAGTAACCGCTTGCTTGCTGAGTCATGGCCAACCTCCTCGGTAGAGATCAAAGAAAAGTTGAGTTCGCAAACAAAGTTCGCAATAGCCCAGCGAAATAACCATGCAAATTATAATATAGAATTAGCAAAATATCACCTAATTGCGACATAATTAAACATGTAGGTGAGCAATCCAGCAAACTATTAAATTATTCTCTGCAATGTGCGCTTCTTCCATTAGGAACCTGCATGACCCCCGACCGCATTCGCCAATGACATCGCCTGTTTGGCATTACGCTAACTGATGTTTTCAGCGCCACGCCGTGGCGGGTGGAGCTGGAAAAGGAACTGGCGTTGCAAAGTCAATTGGTCGACGTCGTGATAAACGACCCCGCAGCAAGCGGCGGGGTATTCGACTGCACTCCCAAACCAGTTGCCATAACCAAGGTAGCATCAATCCTAAAGACCCTTTTTTCTAATATGACCTCCTTACAAAAACTTCCAATCCAAAAAAACAGATACCTGATTCGTGACGCAGCAAGCTGCGGAGAATCAGATCCTCAGAGATTAAAAACGACCCGCCGGTTTTTTAAGGATGCTGGCGCTGCGTGCGATAACAACGTCCGGATGGCCACCGCTAACGCAACACCACTGTCTTGCTACCGTTCAAAAACACCCGGCGCTCCAGGTAATAATGAAGCGCGCGGGCCAACACAATATTTTCAATATCGCGTCCGACCGCCGCTAAATGCTCCGGCGTCTGAGAATGATCCACGCGCTCCACCTCCTGTTCGATGATGGGCCCTTCATCCAGATTGACGGTCACGAAATGCGCCGTGGCGCCAATCAATTTCACTCCCCGCGCATACGCCTGATGATAGGGCCGCGCGCCGCGAAAACCGGGCAGAAAGGAATGATGAATATTGATTGCCCGTCCCTCCAGCGCCGCGCATAACTCCGGCGACAGAATCTGCATATAGCGGGCAAGAACCACCAACTCGGCGCCGGTTTGTTCAACCAGATCGAGAATCTGCTGCTCCTGCGCCAGCTTGGTCACTGGCGTAACGGGCAAATGATGATAGGGAATGGTGTGCCACTCGGCCAGATGCGCTAGCTCGCGGTGGTTGGACACGATCGCGACAATATCCATCGGCAACGCGCCGGTGCGATGCCGGTATAACAGATCATTCAGGCAATGCTCGGCGGTAGAAACCAGAATCATGACCCGGGGTCGGCGACGCAGATCATGCAGATGCCAATCCATGCTGAACTCGGTCGCCAGCGCCGCGAAATGCTCTGCCAAAACCGGCGCGGTCGCCTCGTTCAGATCGAACACCAGCCGCATGAAGAACCGGCTCGATTCGGTGTCGCTGAATTGATCGGATTCAATGATATTGCCCTCATGAGCCGCCAGCAGGCCGGATACGGCAGCCACGATGCCGACCCGATCCGGGCAGGTGATCGTTAAAATATAGCGAAGAATTTGCATGATCGTCTTGACCGGTTGCGCTGAAAAGCCGGCATTGTAGGCGAAATGCCCGCCATTTACTCACTAGCACCGGGAAGATTCAGTGCATCATTCAACAGGGGCAGATGCCGCCGCACACACTCCG
>JAGRHM010000074.1:4254-7191 GCA_020445005.1 Candidatus Competibacteraceae bacterium
GCTAACACCACATCCGGCGGATCGCCCGCCATCCGGGTCCGGGTAATGCGATCCTGCATGATATTGATCGCGCCCGCCATGACATCAAATAATCCCGGCGGCTCCTCCTCCAGCTCCGCGGGCTGATGATTGCCCAGCACCGCCTGCCAACCGGCGCTGAGCCGGGCCAGCAACGGGTTCGACGTAGCGCGGCGCATGGTGCGCAAGTTGAAATGCCGACCGACGATATCTCCGTTCAGATTCACCGCGATCACCTGCTCAGCGCCCATTGCCCGACACAGCGAGATCGGTAACGGATCAACCAGGCCGCCATCCACCAGCCAGCGATCCTGGTAACGCACCGGACTAAATAAGCCTGGCAGGGCGATTGACGCCCGCACCGCTTCCAACAACGGTCCTTTCTGGAACCAGACTTCGCGACCGGTGTGCAGATCAGTAGCGACCGCGCCAAACGGTTTAGGCAGACTCTCAATCGGTGCATCTTCAACCCGCTCGCGGAACGCCTGCATCAACCGTTCGCCTTCCACGCCGCCCAGTCGCAAATCCATGTAACGAATAATCTCCCACCAGTCGATCCGCGTCACCCACTGCTCCAGCCGGTCCAGCCGGTTGCTGGCGTAAGCGGCCCCGACCAGCGCGCCAATCGACGTACCGGCGACAATGTCCGGCACAATGCCGATCTCTTCCAACGCACGCAAAATACCGATATGCGCCCAGCCGCGCGCCGCGCCGCTGCCCAAAGCAATGCCAAGTCGAGGTTTGCCGGATCGCATAGTTTCACTCACTGTCAAAAAGAGTTGCCCACGCCAGCACCCAGGCCAGCGGCTGATCGGGATAACTGGGCCGGAATGACATAAATTGGCTGGTGCAAGTCAAAATGCAGCCTATTTTATGTCTGAATGGAAACGCCAACCACGACCCTTGCCTATGTCCTTCATCGCCTATCTAAGCGCCTTTGCCGCTGATTTGACGGCTAAATTCGCCACTCCTCTGCATTTCAATCCCGAAGATCAGTTGAAGGCGCCGATGATGGCGCTGTTGCGGGCGGCGGCGGGGCAACTCGACGTGTATCTAGCAGCCACAGTGCGTGCCTTCATCGAGTTCCTGGTGACCCGATTCAGCGGGTGTCAGACTGGGCTCCTCAGTCGTAACTTCTTGGTCTGATCGTCGAACAAGACCGTCCTTGACGGAGGGTTAATCAGCCAAGAATACCTCATTTAACCGGGTGATTTGAGCCAGGATTCAGACGATCGAGGGCAGGTCGGCCGGTTCTTTCTTCTGGTTGCCGTGGAACAGGCTTCGGATCTGCGCGATGAGGCTGTTTGGTGGGAGATCGAGGAATTGTTGGAGGACGCGCGTGGCCAGGACGTGGCGGACGGTTTTCTCCGACGGCAGGTCGCGGGAACGGGTGCGCAGATAGAGGTGAGGCTGTTGCCAGACTTCAGGGCCAAAGCGCAGAGCGATCCGCTGCAACAAGCCTTGGGCGACCCCGGCGCAGAAGACGAAGACTTCATAGGCTTGCCAACAGGCGGCGACCGTGGGCTGGCGCTCCATCATGGGGGCCTTAAGCGACCGATTCGGGGTCGGGCGGCGGGCATGGCGTGGCCCGTGTGGGGTCCAGAAGTGAAAACAAAAAGCACCCAAGAGTTGCTTCAAGACCGCGAACAGGATTTCGATGCGGGTCCGAACACAGTAGAGTTCGAGGGCAGTCACGGGGGAGAGCGTCAAATCGGAACACATCAGCGCGAGGGGACCGCGGGAGGTGATGGCGAAGATAAAGAGGAGAGACTCGCCGAGGGGCTCCCAGAGTAACGGGACGCTCATGAGCCGCACCCGTTCCCGCTGGCCGTAGACGCAACACGCCATTTCGTCAAAGCCTTGGGGATGATCAAACACCTCCATCAGATGGACTTTCTCGCCATAGCGCGGTTGCGGTCCCGGTCGGTCGGCCGGCTTGGGCGCGACGGGGAAATAGGCGACGAAATTTTTCTTGGCCCGGGTCAGGATCACCAGATAGGGTTGCCGCAAGGCCATCGAGTAGACGGAGCGCGCCAGCCGAAAGACACTCGCCATGGAGAAAAAAGCGTCTAATACCAAAAAGGCCGGAGCATCCTGGCCCAGCGTGAACTGCAGGGCTATCTGCACGAGCCGCTCGGGCAGGCTCGGGTCCGGGTCTGACACCGGTTCGGCCTGGCCTAAATGGCGGAAGCCTTGATGAATCCGCAGGGCTAACGGCAAACAAAAGCACCCTTCCAACGTCCCGACCACCAAACCGATCGCCCCCCAGCACTGCCCCCGGAAATACGCCGGCTTATGCTGGGTTTCCGAATGGTCGTGGAGGGACACGACCCCTGGCATCCGTCCCCCATCCTTAACCACCAAGGTATGATCCCCTAACAACACAGCCCGCCCGGCGACCTGAACGGCGACCGCTTGACGCCACACGAAATCCGCCACGCCGCGAACAGGGCTTCAAAAGAATAGGCTTTCGAGCGAAAGAAATGTAGAAACCGGTGATAGATCGCTTCATTGCCCTGCCAAAACCGGCACATCGAAGTGACCTCGATCATCTCCGGCGCGGCCAGAAAACTCACCACCACCGCGCAGAACAGCAGCCAGCTGCGCCGTCGGGTAAAGGTGCTGCGAAAACATACTAAAGCATGGTATACAAAGGCCAGCATGGATTCTCCTCGGGCGACCGGGTTGTTCAGGTACAGGTCGCTCAGGGGAATTCATGCTGCTTTCGAGCCGCCTCATCAAGAGGCTTGGGGGAAACTTACGACTGACGAGGACTGGGAATGCGTCAGGTATTGCCCAGCCCGGCAGGGACCCAACCCGCTCTCTACCCCTGTCGATTGACACCCACATAGGGCGGCGTGGATGGGGCACGGGGTTGCGCGGTGGTGAAGACGCTCACTCAGCAGTACTCCCAGTCGC
>JAGRHM010000075.1 GCA_020445005.1 Candidatus Competibacteraceae bacterium
GGGATTCGAGCCGTGGGGCTGGATTATCGGTACAGGGGTTTACGTCGATGACATCGAGACTGAATTTCTGCATGACGCTTGGCGGATGGGCGGAAGCACTCTGGTGCTGCTGCTGGTCATGGGTGTCGGCGGATTGTGGGTCGCCAATAGCATCGTCAGTCCACTCAAGCATGTAGTGAATACCGCCGAACGAGTCGCGCAGGGTGACCTGACTGAAGATGTTGAAGTGAATGGCCGCGATGAAGTCGCCCGGGTTCTGGGAGCCATGCAAACCATGGTGCGCCAATTAAGGGGCATTGTGGCCAATACCATGCAGACGATTGACCAAGTCAGCGAATCCGTGGAAGAAATCGCCAGGGGCAGCGCGGACCTCAGCCAGCGCACTGAAGAACAAGCAGCTTCGCTGGAAGAAACCGCCGCCAGCATGGAAGAATTGACCGCGACGGTGAAAAACAGCGCCGATAATGCCGGGCAAGCCAATCAACTAGCTGGCGCAGCCCGCACCCAGGCCGAACAGGGGGGGCAGGTCGTTGAACGCACCGTAACGGCTATGGAAGCGATTCATCAGAGCAGTCGCAAGATCGCCGATATTATCGGCGTCATCGATGAAATCGCTTTCCAGACCAACCTGCTGGCATTGAACGCGGCGGTGGAAGCGGCGCGGGCCGGCGAGCAGGGGCGAGGATTCGCGGTCGTCGCCGGCGAGGTGCGCAAACTGGCGCAACGCAGCGCCGACGCCGCCAAACAGATCAAATCTCTGATCACCGACAGCGTTTCCAAAGTCGAGGATGGCAGTCGCCTGGTGGCGCAATCCGGAAAAACCTTGCAGGAGATTTTAACCGCGGTTAAAAAAGTCAGCGATATCGTCGCTGAAATGGCGGCAGCGACGCGCGAACAGGCCAGCGGTATCGACCAGGTCAATCAAGCCATTCTGCAAATGGACCAAGTGACGCAGAAGAACGCGGGATTAGTCAGCCAAACCGCTTCGGCCAGCCAGGCTATCCACGAGCAGACAGAGGAACTCCAGAATTTGATGGACTTTTTCCGCCATGAGGAGAGCAGCGAGGCGGCCAACTCGTCATTTGATGTGCGTGAAGCTCCGGTTGAGCGGAAAATGGCGATTGCTGGCGTATAACGACCCTGGAGGATTGAATTGCTCCCGACGTTAGCGATAAAAAAACGGCCGCGTTGGGCGGCCGTTCACGGGATTGAACCAGTCTGGCGAGTTAACCGGCTGGGTTGGGCGGATTATTTTGAGTCGGACAGGTCTTGATGCCGAGCAACGTATAGGCTGGGCACCAACCCATCAGCGCCGTGGCGATGGGAACAACGCCAATCCAGCCCCATACGCCAATGGTTCCCATCAAAGCAAGGACGATGAGCAGTGCGCCGACCACGATGCGGGCGATTTTATCGATTGAGCCAACATTCTGAGCAATGTTCATTGCAGTCTCCACCGGGTGATGATTCATGATTGCTAATTTTACTCAACCCTTGTCGGGATGACTTGCGAATTATCAATACATGATGGGCTATTCTGTGAATAATTCTTCTGAAGTCCCTATTGAAAATAGCATGGCATGAATTTCTACGCATTCCTCGCGGTTTTTGGCGGCGCAGGCGTTGGCGCGTGTTTACGCTGGTGGTTAGGGATGGCGCTCAATCCCGTTTTTCCAATCGTGCCGCTGGGCACTTTGGCGGCCAACCTGCTTGGCGGTTACTTGATTGGGGTTGCAGTAGCCTATTTCTCGTTTAACGCCAGTTTGCCGCCGGAAATCCGATTGTTGATCATTACCGGTTTCATGGGAGCATTGACGACATTTTCCACATTTTCCATTGAAATCGTGACCTTGATGACCCGTGGTCAACTCGGTTGGGCGCTGGCGGCGATCGGCGCGCATCTGCTCGGTTCGCTGGCGATGACCGCACTGGGCATTTTGACAGTTCGCCGTTTCCTGCCTGAATCTTGAGGTAAATTCCTCTCCCCCAACCCCTCTCTTACCAGCGAACGAGAGGAGTAAGTGGTTACATGAGTAAGGAGGATCAACGATGGACGGTTCATTTCTCAGATTCTACATTCGCGAGAACCAGCACCATCACCATCGCCTGTTATGGGAATGGTTGCTGGAACAGGCCAACCGCATGGGGATTCGCGGCGGATCGGCGTTCCGGGCCATGGCCGGTTTTGGCCGACGCCATCATTTGCACGAAGATCATTTCTTTGAATTGGCCGGGACGTTGACAGTGGAAGTAGAGTTCATCGTGACCGACGACGAAGCTCGAAAATTGCTGGAACTGCTTGAAACCGAAAAAATCCGCGCTTTCTATGCGCAAATCCCCGCGCGCTTCGGCGTGACGGGACCGAATTAAAACTGCGATACTCCTGGATGGATTCACTTCTCCCGCTTTTTCCCGCCTTCCTGATTGGCCTGACCGGCG
>JAGRHM010000076.1 GCA_020445005.1 Candidatus Competibacteraceae bacterium
CGGTTGAAGCAATAAGGCAGATCGAGGTCGTGGTGCTCGGCCAGCGCCGCCGAGGTCACGGCGGCGAGGGGAATGCCCTTGTAGGCTGGGCCGAACAGCAGGTCGAAGTCGATTCCGGAGTCCATGATCGCCTGCGCATAAAATCGTCCCAGGCGAGCCAGCGCGGAGCCGGTATTGAACAAACCGGCATTGAAGAAATAGGGGCTGACGCGACCCGACTTGAGGGTGAATTCACCGAAGCGCAGCACGCTGCGGTCGATCGCGAAACTCAGAAACTCGCGTTGGTAATCCTGCATGGGTTTTAGGCCGGGTTGTGAATTGGAAGCCCGCGATGATACCGCCCGACACCCCTGCCGTCGTTAGTCCCAACGCCCGCCCCACCCCTTGGCAGCGTGTTATCGAATCGGTTCTGAAGCCATTGTCGCGGGGGATCAGGATTTCGAAAAAGCCTGCCGCAGACCTTTGAGCAGCGCCAACGGAATGAATATCCACGCCTTCCAGTAAGTCGGCTTGTGGCGAACGGCACGCCAGTACCAGCGCGCCGCCAGCCACGGGTCACCGTCGCTGTAGTGCAGCCAGGCAAAGTCGAACGCCACGCGCGCAAACCGGTGTGCGACTTCACGACGACTGATCAGGCGTCCCCGCGACTCGATACCGGTTCGTGCCAGGGCACGTTCGAGAATCAGGTAGTTGTAGTTGATCGGTCGTGGCCGGAAGGTGATCGACCCGGGATGGATGCGATACAGCGAACGCCGGGTCGCAAGGCAATGAATCTCGGTCTCGGTTGCACAACGCAGCCAGTAGTCATAGTCCTGTCCTTTGCGCAGATCTTCGCTGAACGGCCCGACGTGGTGAAACAGTGCGGTACGCATCATCACCGCCGAGGTATGCACCATCGGGCTCAGAAACAGGGCGTTGAACAACCATCCGGAACGCTGCGGGTCGATCTCCCCCGGGCGCTCCGGGCGCGCAGCCGGAAAGCGATGTACCCCATCGTCGTCCGGCTCCCACCACAGATAATCGTTGAACACGAAATCAACCGTCGGGTGCGCCTGCAGATAGGCTACCTGCTCGCTGAGCTTGCCCGGCAACCACGGATCATCGCAGTCGATGAACGCGATGAACTCCCCTCGCGCGGCCATGCATCCGGCGTTACGGGCCCGGGCGGACCCCGCATTCTCCTGACGGACCACGCGAACCTGATCGGGGCGTTCCTGTTCCAGACGGGTGAGCACTTCGGGCGTCGTATCCGTGGACCCATCGTCCACGATGATGACCTCGATCGGCGTGTAGTCCTGCGCGAAAACGGTCTTGAGCGTGTCGTAAAGGTGTTCCGCGCAGTTGTAGGCGGGCACCACCACGCTGACCAGAGATGGAGTCATGAAGTCACTTCCATAAGGTGTCTGCACGATTGGGCGGGCGTAACCGCCGATAAATGAATCCCCGTTATCATAGCCGCCCGTTTTCTGATCATGACCCCGCCATGCGCATCATCTCCGTCAACACCAACGGTATCCGCTCTGCGGCCAAAAAAGGCTTCTTCGATTGGCTTCAGTCCCAGGACGCGGATGTGGTCTGCATCCAGGAGACCAAAGCCCGCATCGAGCAGCTCGAGGACAACCCGATGTTCTTCCCCGAGGGCTACCACTGCTATTACGAAGATGCGCGCAGCAAGAAGGGCTACAGCGGCGTGGCGCTGTACTGCCGCAGCGAGCCGGACGAATTGACCCGGGGCTTTGGCGAAGGCTTCGAGGAATTCGATGCCGAAGGCCGTTACATCGAGGCGCGTTTCGGCGACCTCGCAGTGGCCTCCATCTACATGCCGTCGGGCTCTTCAAGTGAAGAACGTCAGGCCGCCAAGTTCCGCCTCATGGACGCCTACATGCCGCGCCTGCGCACCCAGGCCAGCTCCGGGATCGAGCGCATCATCTGCGGTGACTGGAACATCGCGCACAAGGAGATAGACCTGAAAAACTGGCGCGGCAACCGGAAGAATTCCGGCTTCCTGCCCGAAGAACGTGCCTGGATGGACGAGCTCTACGGCCCGGCAGGCTGGGTGGACGCCTTCCGTGTCGTCGATGCGCACGACGAGCAATACACCTGGTGGTCGAATCGCGGTCAAGCCTGGGCGAAAAATGTCGGCTGGCGGATTGACTATCAAGTGGTCACCCCTGGTTTAGCGGAGCAAGTCCGCACCGCCGCCATCTACCGGGAAGAACGCTTTTCCGATCATGCGCCGTTAATCATAGATTATGACTATGCCTTTTGATCCTGGCCGCCGCTCCACCCGCGACATCCTGCGCATCTTCTTCAGCGGCCGAATGCTGATCGCGCTGTTAATGGGTTTTTCCTCAGGTCTGCCGTTGCTGCTGACTGGTTCGGTGTTGCAGGCCTGGATGACTGAGGCCGGCGTCGATCTCGGCACCATCGGCTTGTTTGCTCTGGTCGGCCTGCCCTACACGCTCAAATTCGTCTGGGCGCCCATCCTGGATCGCTATACCTTGTCCGTATTTCTAGGTCGCCGGCGCGGCTGGTTGCTGCTCATTCAACTGTTGCTGACCTTGGCTATCGCCAGTCTGGGTCTCGTTCATCCTGAAGTCAGTCCCTTCGGCGTCGCGGTCGCCGCCCTGCTGGTGACCTTTTTCTCCGCCTCACAGGACATCGTTATTGACGCCTACCGCCGCGAGTCGCTGGCCGATGATGAACAGGGCCTGGGCGCTTCATTCTATGTCAATGGTTATCGAGTGGGGATGTTGCTGGCTTCCGGCGGTGGGCTGATTCTCGCCGATTTCATCCCCTTCTCCTGGGTGTATTTCCTGATGGCTGGCGCCATGCTGATGGGTATTGTCACCACGCTGTTCGCCCGCGAGCCGGAGGTAGCGGTTGGGACGCCGAAAACGCTGTATGAAGCCGTCGTGCAGCCATTCCTCGAATACTTCTCCCGCCGAGACGCCGTGTGGATTCTGTTGTTCATTTTGCTCTACAAGATCGGCGATACCATGGCCACCCATATCACCACGCCGTTTTACCTGGACCTCGGATTCAGCAAGACCGAAATCGGCGCAGTCGTGAAGCTGTTTGGCTTCTGGGCGACAGTGATCGGTGGTTTAATCGGTGGGATGCTCATCCTGCACTGGGGGATCTACCGGTCGCTATGGCGTTTTGGCCTGTTGCAGATGGTGACCATTCTCGGTTTTGTCATTCTGGCCCAGGCGGGTCACAGCGTTCCCGTGCTGGCGCTGGTCATCACCGGCGAAAATCTGGCGGGCGGCATGGGCACCAGCGCCTACATTGCATTTATGGCCAGCCTGACCAATAAGAAATTCACCGCTACTCAGTACGCCCTGCTCTCCAGTCTGATGGGCATTCCCCGGGTTATTTTAGCGGCGCCAACCGGTTATCTGGCCGAGTTGTTCGGCTGGGAAGGTTTTTTCTGGTTCTGTACTTTGACGGCGCTTCCCGGTTTGTGGCTGTTAACCCGGTTTCGCGCGTGGATGGACCCGGACCCAAATAAACAGGCTGGGGAATCCGCGGTTGAACTCGTCAAAAACTGAAACCGAGGTGATTCAGGCCGTATTCACTGCGTCCGCGTTAATTTTCATCCTATCTTTTAATCGATGAATCCACGACGGGGTAATCACCATGAAGAAAAGCCTGATGCTGGCGACTGCGGGACTGGTCATGGCGTTTGGGGTACAGATGCAGGCGCAAGCCATGCAATGGAACACTATTCGTCCCGGCGCCACCTATCGCTCGTTCAATCTGCGCGTGGCTGCGCCTGAGGCGTGTCAGCGCGCTTGTTTGAACGATCGTCGCTGCCGGTCCTGGACTTATGTCAAACCGTATACTCTGTATGGCGCGCGGCCGCGTTGCCTCCTGAAAAATGCGGTCCCACACGCACGCCACGACCGCTGTTGCGTGTCGGGAGTTAAGGCATGGCGCTATCGTCGTTACTGATTAACAGTGGCCCGCACCGCTTCACCTTTTACCGTTGATCCTAAAGATCGGGAGCTGTTCCGGCAGACAGTCGGGGCGGTCAAGCCACTGCATTGTGACCGGGTCGATCCGGTTCCGATCCATCCCGCGCCGATTCCTCGTTTCAGCGAGGCGGACGAACAACAGGTGCTGGCTGACATGATCTCCGATTATTTCGAGCCAGCGGATCTGGAAACGGGCGAAGAATTGTATTATCGCCGCGAGGGTGTGCAGCAAGCGGTATTACGCAAATTGCGGCGCGGGCATTTTCAGGTCGGAGCGGCGCTGGATCTGCATGGCATGAGCGTCGCGGCGGCCAAGCAGGCGCTCACGATTTTCCTGCATGACGTCCGCCGCGAGGATATTTCCTGTGTGCGGATTATTCATGGCAAAGGCAAGGGTTCCCGTCACCGGGGGCCGATTCTCAAGCAAAAGGTCAATCACTGGCTGCGCCAGCGTGATGACATACTGGCGTTTTGTTCAGCGCGCGCAGTAGATGGAGGAACGGGCGCAGTTTACGTGTTGCTGCGACGTACTTAGGCCAGAGAACGCGATTTCAACCGCCCCGGCGAGGGCCGAGTGTGTCCTGGAGAAATGGCAGCCACTCGTTAAAGAGGCGCAGAGCTTCCGGATCTTGTCGCAGTCCGTCGATAACATGCGCGCCGAAAGCGCTGCCGCCCACGCCATAATAACCGACTGCGCCGCCGCCAATGGCGATGCCTCCCAGTGCGCCGCCTCCGACTGCAATGCCGCCAATGGCCAGTCCGCCAATCGCCAGCAACCCGGTAGCAAGGCCACCTATCCCGAATAATAGGCCCAACGCCAATCCGCCGATCGCGATCCCACCCCAGGCAATGCCGCCGATCGCCAACACTCCTGCAGCGAAATCGCCGATGGCGATAATACCCCGGGCATGGCCGCGCAATTCACCCTTCTTCGGGTCGGGTCCCATAGCGATATCGTAAAGAGGCAGACCCCAAAGCATTATTGCCGAACGCTTGCGAATGCCACGATAACCATAACCGCGTTGTTTTAGGATGGCCATTTCCCTTTCGAGGGCGGCGATGCGTTGCTTGAGCTGGGCATTTTCATCGTTCACGCGGATTTTCTCCAGCTTAAAGATTCGATGCAAAACGCTTTTAAATATTAAGCCCCTTGATCAACCGATTCCTTCCACTCTGTTTAGCGCGATACAGCGCGCTGTCCGCCCGGTGCAGCCAGCTTGATGCATCCTTATCCGCTACGCTGAGTTCCGCGATGCCGACAGAGACCGTAAAGCGCAATTCCTGACCCAGGTAGTCGAGACGCAAATTGCGCGCGGCCTGCAGAAGTCTTTCGCCGAGCATCCCGGCGGCGTCCATCGCGGTTTCCTGCAAAATAATCGTGAACTCCTCGCCGCCATAGCGCGCGACAAAATCACTGCGCCGCGGAAAAGTTTGAGTGCAACAATCGGCAAATTGCCTGAGAACCAGATCGCCAGCGGGATGACCGAATTGATCATTGATCCGCTTGAAATGATCGATGTCTACCATGATCAGGCACACCGGCTGGCTGGAAAGCCTGCCCAAATCAAAAGTACGTAGCAATTGCTGGTCAAAAGCCTTGCGATTGTAAAGCTGGGTGAGTCCATCCAACTCCATCTCCCGGCGCGCTTCGCTCAACTCAGCCCGCATGGCTTTGAGCTTATTCGTCAACTCCTCCAGCAAACTTTGATGGGTATGCTGACGGGATTCGGCAATACAGCCAATAGCGTTGATCACCTGAATTGCTTCGCGTTTGATATCATCGAGCGATGCGTTGCTCTCGATCACGCTTTTCAGATAATTGAGCTGGTCAACGATTTCCGTTTGCTCTTCCTCATCCTGATTCAGCACCTTGCCCAAGGTGTTGATCAAATCCCCTAGTACTTGGCGGATATCCTTGAGGCTGCCCGTAACATAAGCGCTTTCCCGCTTGCGCAGCTGCGTCGCAAACTCGCGTAATCCCAACCAGTTACGATCTACCTGTCGGCCAGCATCCACCGCATCGGGGTCAGCGCCAGGGCATGGCGCGGCCACTAGAACGTGGCGCGCCCACTTTTGACAGAGTTCCTTGATAGTTTGGGCGCTCAGTTGATCGAGATCAAAAGCGTACTTGCCCCAAATGCGCAATAACTCCCCCGTCGCATCTAGCGCCGGATCAGCCATGATAGGCAGGGTCGGACTATCAACTGGAGCAACAGGCGATTTCTGGTCGGTTTTTTTATCCCAAAACATAAGCGCCCCACATCAGGAAGTTGGAAATGTAAAGCAAGTATCGCTTAAATTGATCTCCGGCAAAACCGGTCAGAATATTCTCTGGCGACTTTCCATGAAGATATAGTTCCTGACGCCGGGCGCTTTCAATCGGTCCATATTGACCCGATGTAAAAAATTCAGCTGCTTGAGTGACAAGGTATGTCAGGATTTTTTACACTCAGGGCAATCAAGCATTCAGGCCGTTTCGAGAACTTTTTTAAAAAATACCTTTTTTTCATAATCTTAAAAAATAAAACCCAGAAAGACATTGATTTAAGCATCAGAATTTTTTTACACAAGGTGTTTTGGCGCAAGTTATTTTGTGGTTTTATATATAAAATTCATAATATTATGATTTTGGAATAAAAATTGCTTTAATTTTAGTAACTCAAATTTATCTCTACTTTGGGATCCATCCAAAATGAAATTGAACCGGAACAAAGCCTTGTTGATGGCGTATGCCCTGGGGCTTGGTCTGAGCGCCGAAAGCATGGCCGGCGATATCAACATCACTGACGGCAACTTGCAAGACTGGGGATTATTCACCAATAGCAGTGGCCGTCAACCGTGGACGCCAGGAGGCAATTCAAACGATAAGAATGGCACTGGCCAATACTCGCACCAGGGTCTCACGATTTACTATACCTTTGAGGACTACACCGGGGGCAATGGTGGATTCGTCGATCCTGGCTACGGTGGCCAAGCTTATGATGCCGAAGCGATTTATGTGACCTGGGACGCTGATAATCTTTACATTGCTCTGGTTACCGGCCATAACCCGAACACCAAGGAAACTAATGGTAATTATGCGGCTGGAGACTTCGCGCTGAATTTCTGGAAAGACGCAGATGACGGCATTTACGATTTTGGCATTCGCACGCCCCATAATTTCAACTCCAGTAGTAATCCAGCCAACATCGGTCAATTCACCACTGATGTTTATAAAACGACCAACGATGATTGGCTGAAAGATCCGTTTTGGGGCACTGGAGTTGTAACGTCGCTGGATACGCAAAAGCTAACATCGCAGGATAAAGTGGGTTCAGCGACGATGAGAGTAACCAAGTTGCCCGGCAGCCTCGACATTGGTCCTGGCCCTGCCGGCCATTCGCACTGGCTCTACGAAGTCAGCGTTGATAAAAGCATTTTTGGCGATGCGTTCAAAAACAACACGGATCTGGATATCAGTTGGACCATGAATTGCTCCAATGACGTGATCACGGTTCAGGATGATATTCCCACGATTGACGAACCGCCAGCCTGGGCCTTACTGGGTTTGACCCTGCCGGCGGTGTACTGGCGTCGGCGTCGCTCTGCAACATGCTGATCTGAGTTCCATGCATAACGAGCGTGGCATTAACCGCCGCGCCCGTCACGTTTTTACGCTGTCACCGACGGTAATCCCGCCAAGGCCATAGCCAACTCGGACTCATCATACTCCTGGTCGGTCAGCTTGCCGGCAAAGTAATCCATATACGCTTGCATGTCGAAATGACCGTGACCGCACAGGTTGAACAGGATCGCCCGGCTTACGCCTTCCTCCTTGCAGCGCAAGGCCTCATCAATCGCTCCCCTGACCGCATGATTAGCTTCCGGGGCCGGCAGAATGCCTTCAGCGCGGGCAAACCGTACACCCGCTTCAAAGCAACCGAGTTGATGATAGGCGCGCGCTTCAATCAAACCCAATTCCTTGACATGGCTGACCAGCGGCGCCATGCCATGATAACGCAGGCCGCCAGCATGAAAACCGGGCGGGGTGAAAGTCGAACCGAGGGTATGCATCTTGGTCAACGGCGTCAGATGCGCGGTATCGCCGAAGTCGTAGGCGTATGGACCCCGGGTTAGACTGGGACAGGCTGCCGGTTCAATGGCGACGATGCGCACTTTAGGACCACCATGCAGTTCGGCGCCGATGAACGGGAAGGCGATGCCAGCAAAGTTGGAGCCGCCGCCGGTGCAACCCACCACTACATCCGGGTAGTCGTCCGCCATTTCCAGTTGGGTCATGGCTTCCAAACCCACCACGGTCTGATGCAACAGAACATGATTCAGCACCGAACCGAGCGCGTATTTCGTATCGTCGCGCTGGGCGGCGACTTCCACCGCCTCGGAAATAGCGATGCCCAGACTGCCGGGATGGTCAGGCCGCTGAGCGAGAATCGCTCGACCCGAGGCGGTTTCCTCGGAAGGGGAAGCGACGCAGCGCGCGCCATAGGTTTCCATCAGCGCCCGGCGATAGGGTTTCTGATTGTAGGAAACCCGGACCATAAATACCTGAATATCAATGCCAAACAGCGCCCCGGCAAAAGCCAGCGAAGAACCCCATTGCCCGGCGCCGGTTTCCGTGGCGATGCGTTTAACGCCAGCTTCCTTGTTATAAAAGGCTTGTGCGACCGCAGTATTGGGTTTATGGCTACCCGCCGGGCTGACGCCTTCGTACTTGTAATAAATCCGCGCCGGGGTGTCGAGCGCCTTCTCCAAACGACGGGCGCGGTACAGCGGACTGGGCCGCCATTGCCGGTAAATGTCGCGCACCGGTTCCGGGATATCGATATCCCGCTCGCTGGCGACTTCCTGTTCGATCAGCGCCATTGGGAACAGCGGCGCGAGGTCGTCGGGGCCAATCGGCTTTAGTGTGCCCGGATGCAGCACCGGCGGCGGCGGCGTAGGTAGATCGGCAACCAGGTTATACCAGAATTTGGGCATCCGGGTTTCGTCGAGTAAGTATTTGACGGGTTGAGTCATGTCAGTTCCTGAAAAAGCGTCCACCCTTTGGTGCGGTTCGGGATGCTCCCGCTTTATGGAGAGGGCGAGCCTGGAAAATTTGCTGCGCGCCACTGGAGAAGCCGATTTCATTTTAGCGCAAGTTGAACAGGAGATGAGTAAAGCGCTCAGTCGCCCCGCCAATAAATCCACCATCCGGCGAATAACAGTCCGCTGCCGGCTAACCAGCCTTCTGACTGAAGCAGGGTGAGCACCCCGCCGAGAATACAAGCCGCGGCCACGATAGCGCCCCGTAACCCCGCTAGGGTGCGCTGCATTGCGGGCGGCGCCGGAGTGGATTCCAAGCGATGACCGGATTGCACCAGCAGTTCCGGCAATCGACTGGCTAAATCCAGGAGCTCCGGGCCGTTACGCCACAATTCCCGCCCGAAACGCTTTAACTGAAACTGCTCGCGGAAAATACGCTCAATGTGAACCCGGGAAATAGCCACCACATCCAGCTCGGGTTCGACCATCCGCCCTACCCCTTCAAAGGTGACCAGCGCTTTGACCATTAGCACCAGATCGACTCGGAAATACATGCGATGGTGCCCTCCTAGCCGCATCGACTCCAGAATCAGGCGGGCGATGCTGAACTCGCCACGGGCGGCACGCATTAAAAAACGCTGCGACAGTTCTACAACTGAACGATGGAAGCCGGCCAGATCACCGCCGCCCGGTCCTGGTCGGGCAATCTCACAAAGATGCTGAGCGGCTTTCTCGATATCGCCATTGACCAGCGCATAGTAGTAATAAAGCAATCGCCGGCGGGTTTGCTCCTCAAAGCGTCCGACCATACCCAGGTCGATAAAGCCGATTCGCAAGGGCGGTCCTGGTAGAATCAATAGATTACCGGCGTGCAGGTCGGCGTGAAAAAATCCGTGCTGGTACAACATGCGTAGAATGGCTTGCGCGCCCAAGTGGGCGATCCGCATTCGCTCTGACTCCTCCAACGCGAAAGTCGCCGGCGCGCCTGGTTTGAAGCCATCCAGAAACTCCATTGTTAACACGCTGTCGGTGCTGAGTTCTCGATACATGGCCGGGAACACGATCGCCGGGTTCTGTTGAAACTGGACGGTAAAAATATCGCCATTGTCCGCTTCGACGGTCAAATCCAGCTCGCGGGTTGTATAACTGCGAAATTCCTCGATAATGGCGACAATCTCGTACTGAGGTATGAACGGTTCCAGCACCACGCCCAGCCAACCTAATAATCGAAGATCCACCAGCACTAACTCCCGCACCCCCGGCTTAAGCACCTTGATCACAACGGCCTGTCCATCGCGGGTCGTCGCG
>JAGRHM010000077.1 GCA_020445005.1 Candidatus Competibacteraceae bacterium
CTCCTCAATGACTCACGCCCAGATAGGCGGTAATGACATCCGGATTGCTTTTCACTTCGTCCGGCAGACCGTCGCCGATCTTTTTCCCGTAGTCGAGCACTACGACGCGGTCGGAAATATCCATGACCACCCCCATGTCATGTTCGATCAGGACGATGGTCGTGCCGAACTGGTCGTTCACGTCCAGAATGAAACGGCACATATCCTGTTTTTCCTCGACGTTCATGCCGGCCATCGGCTCATCCAGCAGCAGCATGGACGGCTCAGCGGCCAGCGCCCGGCCCAGCTCCACCCGCTTTTGCAGACCGTAGGGCAGACGCCCGACCGGAGTGCGGCGGATATGCTGGATTTCCAGAAAGTCGATGACTTCCTCCACTTTTTTCCGGTGTTCCAATTCCTCCCGTTGTGCCCGGCCCAGCCACAGCGCATGTTCGAGAAAACTGGCTTTCATCCGGGTGATGCGTCCAGTCATGATGTTGTCGAGGACGCTCATGCCTTTAAACAGGGCGATGTTCTGGAAAGTGCGAGCAATGCCCTGAGTTGCGGCGTGATGTGGTTCCATGCGTTTGCGTTCCTGACCGTGGAAGATGATGACGCCTTCCTGGGGGTGATAAACCCCGTTGATGACGTTCAGCATTGAGCTTTTACCCGCCCCGTTCGGGCCGATGATGGCGCGGATTTCGTGTTCGCACACATCGAAGGAGATGTCGGTCAGGGCCTTGACTCCGCCAAAGCGCAGCGAAATGCTTTGCAGGTCGAGAATAACCTCGCCGATTTGCTTGCTCATGATCTACGCCGCCTGCTGCGCGGTTGAAAGGTTCCGGCTTCGATAATCTGGAGATCAGCGGACACCTTGCCGCGCCGGCCATCCTCAAACTTGACCTCGGTTTCAATGAATTGCGAGGTCTTGCCGCTATACAAGGCGTCGATCAGCACCTGGTATTTTTTGGCGACGAAGTTGCGCCGCACCTTGCGGGTTCGGGTCAATTCGTCGTCATCGGGATCGAGTTCCTTGTGCAGGATGAAAAAGCGGTGAATCTGGGAATCCGCCACCATGACATCCTGGGCGAGAGTGGCGTTGACTTCTTCGACGCAGGTTTTGATCAGTTCATGAACCTGGGGCTTACTGGTCAAATCGGTGTAGCCGGAATAGGCGATATTGCGCCGCTCGGCCCAGTTACCCACTGCGCCGACATCAATGTTGATGAACGCGCAAACCTGGTCGCGATCATGGCCGAAACAGACGGCTTCCTTGATATGCTGGAAAAATTTGAGTTTGTTTTCGATGTAGTTCGGGGCGAACATCGCGCCGTTGGCCAATTTGCCAACATCCTTAGCGCGGTCGATGATGTTCAAATGCCCGTCGGCGTCGATGAACCCAGCGTCGCCGGTCATGAAATAGCCCTCATCGTTGATGGACTCGACCGTGGCGTCAGGCCGTTTGTAGTACTCCTTGAGCAGCATCGGACCTTTAACCAGCACCTCGCCGTTGTCGGCGATTTTGATCTCCACGCCTGGGGCCGGCGCGCCGACGCTGCTGGGTTTGACCTGACCGTCCGGTTGCAGGCAGACATAAGCGCAGGTTTCAGTCTGGCCGTAGAGTTGTTTGAGGTTGACGCCGATGGAGCGGTAGAAACTGAACAGTTCCGGGCCGATGGCGGCGCCGGCGGTGTAGGCGACGCGGATGCGGCTCAGGCCCAGGACGTTGCGCAGAGGACCGTAAATCAGCAGGGTTCCCAGTCCATACAAAAGCCGCTCACCGAGAGCGACCGGCTTGCCGTCGAGAATGGCGCTGCCGCAGCGTTTGGCCACGCCCAGGAAATAGTGGAACAGGCGACGTTTGATCACCCCGGCATCTTCCATGCGGATCATGACCGAGGTCAGGAGGCTTTCAAACACTCGGGGCGGCGCGAAGTAATAGGTTGGACCGATTTCACGCAGGTCGGTCATCACCGTGTCGCCGGATTCCGGGCAGTTGATGGTAAAGCCGACGACCAGCGCCTGGGCGAAAGAGAACAGGTGATCGCCGACCCAGGCCATGGGCAGGTAGGACAGAATGTCGCCAGTGGCTT
>JAGRHM010000078.1 GCA_020445005.1 Candidatus Competibacteraceae bacterium
GTTTCAATCTCCGGGTTCAACTCTTCCAGATGCCGGCGGATGCCTTCCTCGCGGTCATCGATGCAAAACACCACCTGCGCCTTGGGTCGATGTTCGCGCATCACCCAACGTCCCCGTCCATGATTGCTGGCCAAGGCATTGATGAGCGCTTCCCGGTAATGATGTTCATAAGCGCATTGCCAGATTGCACCGCGCAGACCGGGCGGTAGTTCATCGAGGGTTGCCAGCAGGCGTTCCCGGTCGCTGGGGGAAAGCGCGCGCACCTGGTCGCCGGAGAGTCCCAAATGCTGAGCCAGGCGAAATAGCCGCCAGACGTCGCCATGCACGGTGGGCACACCGGGCTGACCAGCAACTGGGCTATGCCGCCAGGTCCAGATCATATCGGCCAGCGTATTCCAGGAGTCTTTCTCTTCTCTATTCCCCTCCTCCTTAGCCAAAGAGGGGTGGCGCGCAGCACCAGGGTGGTTTGCACCCTCAATCAATCCACGCGCCCGGCTGGCCAGATACTCCGGCAGACGCCCTTCATACAGGGCATAACGCACCAACGCTTCGGCTGAATGAGAAAGTAAATAATCGCGCAGCACCGGCAGCGTGGCCTCCAGCCCCCAGGTGTCATGACACAAACGTTCGCTCCACAGGCGATCAAGCCCGAGCCGCACCGCCAGATAGTCAGCCAGGGCGACCGGCGTTTCCCCATTCGCCGGGTAATCCGCATGGTGCTGCCGCCAATTTATCATCCCCGACCAGCCAGGCAACTCCAGCGCCAGACGGGTGAGATAACCGGCCCAGCGCGACTCGGGAAGGCCCAATCGGCGTAGTTCGGCAACGATCGCGGTGACCGGTTCATCCGGCCAGTGGGTGACTGTTTTGCGTTCATCCGCCAGTCCCGCGCAAGTCCAGGCGAAATCATGCTGCATGAAATGACGCCAGGCCGCGTACAAGCCCGCGTTGCGATTCGGCAAATTCCATGCAGCCAGCCCTTCGTCCAAGTGCGCTGCGCAACAGCGAATGAGCAGGGGGCGGACCTGATCCAGCAGGTCCTGACCGGTCAGCGCCCGTAGCAGGCCACGCAGCGTAGTTCCCGCGCCGACATCAGTGAATAAACGCTCGATCAGCGCCCGGGATTCGGCCTGCATCTGCTGATGGACGACTGGACGTCCGGTATCCTCCACCGTCCCGGCTTTGAACCGGGCCAGCAGCGACTTGGCCAGGGTCAGTTGCAGATCCACCAGTTCCTCGGGATGAAGACTGGTCGCCGGTAATTGGAAGCTTTCCAGGCCGGCCCGCCACAGGTCTTCTAAAGCCGACCCGGTATCCTGCGCTGACGCATTTAGCAGGCGCTGACGCGCTGTTTCCGGAACATCGTCCTGAAAGCGGCGCGTCGCATCGAGTTCTTCCATGCGCCAAACCAGTTGACTGGGCGTCAACGCTTCCACGCCGTAAATCAGCGAAATGCGCAAAACCTCGCCGCGCTGAATCGTTCGTTCAGCGACTTGCGCCAGCGTTTCCTCCGCTAGCAAAGTGGGACGTTGGGCAAAAGCGGCGTCGAGATCGGCATCGCCGATCCGTCCGGCTTGGTACAGCTTGCGGAACTCTTCTTCCGGCAGGTAGGCGCGAATCCCGGTGAGTTGTTCGGCTTCGGCCAGCGCCTGTTCAAAAGGCAGGTGCTGGTAACCATGCAGGGTGTTGTGATGAACAAAGTTCAGAATCGGCGCTTGGCCGGGCAGCACATGATCCAGGTGAGCAATGGCGTGTTCGACCGTTTGGCGAGGGGTAAGCGACGCTTGCGGGATAGCGTCGGTTGGCGTATTAACGAGCGCCGTTGTGGTCATGGTCATCGTTCCTACGGCAGTGGGATGAAAATGGCGGTCAATTCCGTCACTGTGGCGCTGATCAATTTGATGACCGGCGCAGGCATTATGCCCAGAATCAGCACCCCCGCCGCCAAGGGAACCGCCGCCAACAGCTCGCACGGCTGTAAATCGCGAAGCTCTGCCATCTCCGGGCGCACCGGACCCGCGAATAAACCGCCGATCGTGCGCACTGCGTAAGCGGCGCTGATCAACACGCCAAGACTGGCCAGGGTCATCCACCAGCCCCACTGTTGAAAACCGCCAATTAAAACATGCAGTTCGGCGATAAACCCGACCAAACCCGGCATCCCCATGCCGGCCAGCAGGGCCAGAGTAATGAGGAAGGCAAAGCGCGGCGTCACCCGGATCAGCGCCCCGTAATCGGCGACCTCGCGGGTATGGGTGCGTTCGTAGAGCAGGCCGATCAGCAGGAACAGCGCGCCAGCGACCAGGCCATGGGCGGTCATTTGCAGAACCGCGCCGAGCAGGCCGATCTCGTTCAGCGTGGACAGACCCAGCAGCACGACTCCCATGTGGCTGGCTGAGGAGTAGGCGATCATCGCCTTTAGATCAGTTTGTCGCCAGGCCAGCAAGCCGCCATAAAGAATGCTGACCAGGGCGATGCCGACCAGCAGCGGTTGTAAGGCCAGTGCGCCCTCCGGCAGTATCGCCATGACGCGCAGCAGCCCATAAGCGCCCATTTTCAGTAACACGCCGGAGAGCAGAATACTGACCGGACTGGGCGCTTCAACATGGGCCAGCGGCAACCAGCCGTGCAAGGGGAAGATGGGGATTTTCACCCCGAAGCCGATCAGGAAGGCCAACAGCAGCCAGATTTGCTCCTGACGAGGTAAATCTACGGCGGCCTCGGCGATGGCGGTCATGGCAAACGATTGAGTCGGCGTCAACCGGTAGATGATAATCAGGCCGATCAGGATGAAAATCGCCCCGCCCATGGTGTATAGCACGAAATTCAGGCTGGCGGCATGGCGTTTTTTGCCGCCCCACAGATCGATGAGAAAGAACAGCGGGATGAGGGTCAGCTCCCAGAACATGAAGAACAACGACCAGTCGCGGGCCATGAACACCCCGAGCATCCCGAATTCCAGAATTAGCATCCAGGCGTAGTAGCCTTTGACGCCAGTGGTTATCCGGTCGGAAGCCAATAGCGCTACGGCGACCAGCAAGGTTGTTAGCAACACCATCGGCAAGGCCAGGCCATCAACGCCCAGGGCGTAGGAAACGCCGATGGTAGCGCTCCAGACAACCTGCTCGGTGAATTGAATAGCGGACGTACTGTAATCAAACGAGGCCAGCAAGCTCCATGACAATGCCAGGGTCAGTCCGGCATGAACCAGGGCCAGACCGCGAATCAGTCGCTGCTGAGCGGCTGGCAGCAAGGCGACCAGCAAGGCGCCAAAGAAGGGAACCCATAGAATGAGGCTGAGCATGTGCATGAGAAAACGGCTCTGTTCTTTAGTATTCTGTTGGGATTATATCTTGTGGCCAGTAGTCAGTGTCGTTAATGAGCAACTTTTGATTTTTATGGAGAAATTCGATGCAGTGTTCGATCTATAAAAGCAATAAAAAACAATATATTTATCTTTATCTGGCCGCCAAGGATGATTTTTCCCACATCCCCGAGGCGCTGCTGAAATTGCTGGGCGAGCCGGTGCATGTCATGGATCTGGACCTGCATCCCGAACGGCGACTGGCACAGGAAGACGTGGTAGAGGTATTGCGTAATCTTGAGGAGCAGGGCTGGCATTTGCAGATGCCCCAGCGCGAGGAAGGGTTGAGGATCGAGGTTAGGCATTGAAAACAGCAAGAGCCTATACGGAATGAGTTCATGGCGGGGATTGAGCGGTTTTCGTCAAGAGAAAAGGCTATCGGGCCTTGGGATAACGCAAGATATACCACCCGCGTCCCAGCCACTCGTAGCAACCGTAATGAATTTCTGTGATGGCGCGTATTGAGGGCAACCAGGATTGGGGATCAAGCCAGTCAGGCTGGGCGTCAAAGAACAAAGTAGGGGCGGGAATGACGTTCAGTCCATGCGCCTCGAAAGCCATAATGGCCCGGGGCTGATGCGCGGCGTTGGTGACTAGCAGAATCGTGTCAATGCGGCGTCGACGCAAAATCGCTGCGCTATAGGCGGCGTTTTCCCAGGTATTGCGGCTCCGGGTCTCAATCAATACCGGACCGATTCCGAATTCCCGCTCTAGAATGGTTTTCATTAACTCAGCCTCGGTCGGCTGGTCTTCTTTAATACGGCCGCCGGCCGCCAGCACCGGCAAGCCGGTGCGCTGCGCCAGGTGGGCAGCATAGCGTACCCGGCCCAGAGTGCGCTCATGCACAGTCGGGCCATCGCCATACTCCGGCGCGTCTTTATGCAGGCCTCCCCCCAGCACCACGATTGCGCCAATTTTATGCAAGGGTAAAAAGTATTCGTTCAGCACCGGTTCTGTTTGCAAGGAATAGCTCAATAATCCAGCGGTCACGGGAATGCTGCACAGATAGCCGGAGACGGTCCCGATAATGAGTAACATCGACGCCAGCCTTTGGCGCCAGCGCCACAGGAGCAAGCCCAGCAGACTAATGAGCAATGGTCCGCTGGGCGGCAAGAGCAGGATTTTGATCAGCACTGAGGCAAAATCATCTGGCCAAGGCGAATTGACAACTTACAAACCGCCATGACGATGGGCCGTGATGCTTCTATACTTAACAATCATGAATTCATCACGAAAGGTTCATCAGTCCTAACAACCCCTTTGAGAGGAGAACATGCCCCATGCTTGGAGAGAGTCACGATCTATTCCATGAGTTTCCCGAGTACCAGAACCGCATTGCTGAACTGAAAGCCGCTGATTCCCAATTTGCTCAATTATACGGCGAGTATCATGCCGTCAACGATGAAGTAGAACGGATTGAGTTGCAGATCGAGACGCCTTCCGATTTTTACACGGAAACCCTCAAAAAGAAGCGATTGCATCTCAAGGACGAGATTTACGCGATTCTGCGAACCAAAGCGCGCGCTGAAGCGCTGGTTTGAGAACCCGCTTGTTCAATCCTGGGAATGCCGCCGGTTTCTTGTACTAAATCGCGTCATTAGGTGACGCTAGCGGTGCCTTTTCATAGCGGTTAATAATATCGGACGTTGCCTCGTCGCGGACGGACGCTTCAGGAACCAGGGGAGGACCAGGATCGTTCTGGATGGCCGCAGCGGTTCGGGTGCGAACGCGGCGGGGCCGCTCAGGTTTTTGCGTGTTTTTTTGCGCATTCGGCCCGACGGCGGTCATGGCCAACGGTCGGTGGCCAACGCTGGGCGGCTCAATATCTACGGCTGAGGTGGAGCGCGCCCGTCGCAGCCAGCCGAGAATGCGGCGTTCCACCACCTCTTGGCCGGCAGGCGATAAATCCCGAAAAATGAGCGCGCCGATGCCGAGTAGCAAGGTCAATCCGCCGACGAAAAACACCAGCGGTTGCATGAAGGCGATCGCCAGTATAGCCAGCAGGGCAAGGACAGTATGCCGAATTTTCAACGGGGAGATCTCCATCCTGAGCCGGGGTCAGGAACCGTCAGGGGCATCAGCGGTCTCGAGGGTGGGTTTGCGCAAAAGGATGACCGTGCAATTATCGTCCGGCTGATGCTGTTGCTGCTGAATCGCTACCGCCAGTTCGTCCAATAGCGCGTCAAGAAGTTCCTCAAGGGGACGATGAGGTTGCGCCAGCAACACCGGCCAACGCTTAATAAACGCTTGTGGATTGCGCAAGTGCCACAGACCGTCGCTGGCCATCAAATAAACCTGATCGGATTCCAGCTCCAGAAGACGACGATCATTCAACCCGCGCAGGAACAGGGGCAAGTTGCCCTCGTGCAGCTCATAAAGCTCCTCGTCAATAGTGTCAGCGTAAAAATTCGTTGCGCCGAGAGTGCTGCCCAGGATAAAAGCCTGACTGATTTGCGAACTGGTTTGAACATGGACCTGTTGCAGCCATTGAGCGCTGTCCAGCAGGCCCAACATGGCCAGATGAGTAGCAGGTACGTGATCCACGGTCAGACACTGGACGTTACCGGGGTCGATGGCGTAAATGCGCGAATCGCCCACATGGAACAGTATCGCCGGAGAGCGGGGCGGGATTTCCAGAAGAATGAGCGTGCACCCGGTTTCCAATCCGGCGGTCTGGAATTCCTGGTAAAGCCGCCGATGCAAGCCATTCAGTCCATTGGATAATTGCGCCAGATCGGTGGCGGCGGACAGTTCGAGTAGGCCCTCGACGGCTTTTTCAGCCGCTTCCCGTCCATGACTGTGGCCACCCATGCCATCGAGTACGGCGACTCGCTGATGGCCATCCGGCCAGTCCGGCAACTGGAGCCGGGTTTCCTGTTCATTCCAGAGAAATCGCGCGCGTCCTCGATCATCGATGAACAAAAAATTGTCCTGGTTTTCATGGCGTCCATAGCCGGTTGGCGAACGCACCGAGCGTATGGCGATGTCCAGGTGAGACGTGCGGCACGGGGAGGTCGTGTGGGAGATGGGTTCCGCATTCGAAAGAGATAATGGATGGTCAGTGTGCATCTGCGGTTGGATCATGGTCGAAAGTAATTAGGTAGTGTCTGAACGGAAAAGCCTGGCGCTCTGTATTTAGAGCATATGTCCCGTCCGCTCAAACAGGCCAGAGGCCCGTTTTACTTTT
>JAGRHM010000002.1 GCA_020445005.1 Candidatus Competibacteraceae bacterium
TACTCATAGAAACTCAGGATTTTTATTAGCTAAATAAATATATATTAATAAATAACTTAAGTTATTCGTGTAAAATTATTCCTTAAAACGCCTTTAATTCATCCAAGTCGCCGTTTGCTTTGTATTTGCAATAGGCCGGTTTGGCGCCTACATAGCCCCCATAGGAATTTTTGCCATTGACACTTAATAAAATCTCCTTGCGTCCACTGGGATAGATGGCCATCACTGAGGCTCCTTCCACGCGCAGGCTTTCCGGGTCTTTGTAGTTATAGCGGATCTTGATCAATTGCAAACATTGATCAATCTCTTCCTGGGTAGCCCTGCGTGACTGTGAAGGTCTGCCGGTTTCAATATTCAATTCCGCGCCAGCACCATCGCTGCAGGCATTTTGCTGATAGACCGGTTTGCCATCCGGGCCAGGGCACTTGTGAACAGTTTGACCGGCTATCACAGGGCCACTCACCAAAGCCAAGCTCAACATCAAGAGGCAGTTCATCATGGAAGTCTCCTTAAAATTAAAAGCAGATCAGCGAACACGGACTTTCGCCAAGGTCTGTTGAACCTTCGTAGCGCCGGGCATGCTGACCAGTTCGTAGCCCGTGAAGGTTTTTTCGGAAGTTGCCGGCACAACTAATCCATGTTCATCGTCTTGATCAATGACAAAGCCATCAGCATCCTGAAATTCAATGGTCGCGCTGAACACCATCGGTTTTTGCGAATCGTTCGCCAGTGTCAATCGCCAGGCATAACGCCACCAACTGTCATTGGATTCAGTGACTTTTGCATCCACTTCAACAACCCGCCATTCTTTCTCTTGAGGCGGCGCGACTTCTTCAGATTTGTGGGGCGTTGTGGAGTCTGATGTCAGTGTGGCGTCGTTTGCATCCTTAAACCCGATATACTGGGGTAGTGAGAATTTCAAAGCCAAGCGTTTTTGATCGAGCAGGGCTTGCGTCTGCTTCATCTGCGCGACCGTACTGAGCGACAGGGCCTGCACTAATCCGCCGCTGTAGCGCGCGGCGTTGATTTCGGCTTCAGCGATCTTGACAGCAAGTTCGGCTAACTCGCGTTCGACAACGCCCAGTTGTACTGCAGCATCTTCCGGTGGCCTAAATACCTGACCGTCGACGTTATAGCGCAGGCCGATACGAAATAAGCTGGCATGGGCGCGCTGTTGCAACATGGCGTGGGTTTGCCGGAGGGTGGCCAAGCGCGACCCAATCAACGCCTTAATCAGACCGCCCACATACTTTTGATCTTCGGCTTCCGTTTCCTGGATCTGCTGTTCAACTTGGGCTATCGCATCCTCAATGCCGGTGACCAGTTCCGGCTGAAAGTCAGGCGCAGCTGCGAATTGATTGGCATTAGCCGGGGGCTGGGCCGTGATGGGTGAAATCACCGCCAGGTTTTGATAAGCAAAGTATTGATCGGCAACCCAGAAGCCGATTCCAACCCCCATGACCAGCAACAGGCCACCGGCCAGCAAAGCGCGTGGAGTTTCCAAAGTGACGGCAGATCGCGCCTCGGTCAGCGGTGGAACCGACAGTGGGAATTGGGTAACGGGTGGCTCTACCGTCTCTGCGCCAATAGCTTCAATATGGACTTTGGCGCCGATTTTGGTGAACAACTCCGCGTACTTTTGGGCATGTTCACGCGAAGGGCATCTTTTGAGCAGCACCCGGTTCCCCGAAAACAGGCTCTCAATTTCTTCCGCGGTCTTCCCCGCCATTTTAGCCAACAAGACCTGAACTTGATCTCTATCCTTGCCCGCATCGATCTCTCCGTAGAAAGCCACTTCGTAATGGGGATTCATCATGCCGTTCCTGGTTAATGGGTCGGTCGCTCTGCGAATTGAGAGTGACGGGAAAACTCACGCCACCCCAAACACCTTCAACACTTCATCCCCGTAGTGATTGATCACCTTCACGGCGATCTTGCCGGTCTCGGGCCGGTCAAACGGGCGGCTTTTGGTTGAGTACAATTCTGCCCAGGCCGCTTCATCCACTTCGGCCTTGAGCGCCCGTTGCAACTTCTCATAGGGCTTATCGCCGCCGGTGAAATAGGCATGTCGGACAAAAAAGCTCTCACCGTTGTAATTCGTGTCGATGAACCAGCAGGCGATATCCGCCGTTGAGTTGCTGCGAATCTGCCCAGTGGTTGGGTCGTAGATGTCCAGGCCCATCAGTTCGATCTGAATCTTGCCGTCCGTGCCCGGTTTGATCAGGCCAGTCTTGGGGTCCACCGGCTGAATGTCCGGCTCGCCGAAGATCATGAACAGGTTGCCGCTGCCAGTCTTCTTGAGCAGCTCCTCACCCATCGCCAGATCGGGATTCATCTTGGCAGGGAGTACGGTTAGCTTGCCGTAGCGTTTGGCTTCCTCGGAGACATGCGGATCGAAGGCAAAGCCGCAGACGATGAGCAAGTCAAAACCGATCCCCTTGACCGCTTCCTTGGCGGCTTCCTTGACTTGCTCCGGGCCGACCGTGCCATGTTCCGGGCCAAGGGACACGGCTACACGTTTCACGGCTCCGTCTTTCTCGGCGTACTCGCCCGCCGCGTGAATCCAGACCCCCGCGAACGGCTCCAGGGCATCGAATTTCAGCCGCTCGTTCTTGATGGTGTTCTGCACCCCGGCCTTGCGGAGATTGTCCAGAATCATCGTCTCGAACTGGCCGCTGGCCGATTCGGTCTTAGCGGTGGTTTCGGACGCTGGCCGTTCTTCATCCGTGGACAATACGCGATGCGGCGACAGGCTTTCCACGGTGAACGGGCCGGTCACTCGCACTCGCTTGTTGTCGGTGTAGGGCTGATCGTAGAGGGTCTCAGTATCGGCATTGCGGGCGATGGAATCGTCAATCTCCCGCTGGCGCTGGCGGCGATGCTCCCACCAGTGCGTTAAGAGTTCTTTGGCTTTGGCGGGCCACTGCTCGCCCGCCTCGCGGGGAATCTCCCATTCTTGCCACTGCTGTTTGAGCAGGGCGTTCAATTCCGTCCGTAGCGGTTCCAGCTTCTCCTGCCAGCGGGCGTGAAGGTCGTCAATTTCGCTGTTGTTGGCGATGGCTTTGAGGGTGACATGCGGGACGATCTTGTAAACAAAGCCCTTGCGAATATCGCCCTGGGGCTTGACCTCGGTCAGCGGGATTTTGCCGGTCACTTCCGACTGCTTCTTGATGCCGTCGTCGGAATCCGCCAGGTAGTAGTAGGGATAGCGGGCGGCCATCAGGCGAGTGCGGGCCAGCGCCAGGGCCACGCGGGAGGTGTCGCAGGTGATCCAGCGTCGGCCCCATTGCTCGGCAACGTAGGCGGTGGTGCCGGAGCCGCAAGTGGGGTCGAGTACCAAGTCGCCGGGGTCGGTGGTCATGAGGAGGCAGCGGGCGACGATCTTCGTTGGCGATTGAACTACATAAACTTTGTCGTCAGTAAAAGAACCTGTTAACCCATCTGGCCAGAAGTTATTGCGTTTTACGACAGGAAAATCATCAAGGAATCGTACATATTGAAGTGTACCGCCAGTTGTTGGTCGTAGCCTACGAGCTGTTAACAGGCGACTCATTCCTTGGCGGTTAGTTTTCCAATACCCACGCCCCGGAGTGTAATTCTCCCCGTTTACGTCAATTGAGAATTGACCATCATTTCTTGGGCTTTGTGAAGTTAAAGTATCAGGACGAAATAGCCGTGTATCAGGCGGAATTTCTTTTTCAAGTGCAAGTTCTTCTGGTGTTGCACGTCGCTCTGTTCCATTATTAAACATCAGTAACGAATATAAAATAGCAGATTGCATATCTGCTTTATCTTCATAAAGGTCTCGAATTTTTGTTTGATCTGCATGTTTTCCATACCACAGGATATAGGAAGTTACAGCAGGCAAAGTAATTGTCCCTGATTGACTACCAGCCCCCATAGTTGTGCGAACTGCAATCTGGCTTACAAAGTTCTCACTCCCAAACACCTCATCCAACAAACTCCTGACCAAATGCACATCCTGCAACTAATGAGTATTTACGATTGAACCGCTTTCCGTCAACAACTCGCGCGCCACCTGCAACCGATCCCGCAGATACGCCAGATAGGAATGAATGCCCAGCTTCCAGGTATCCCGGAACGCCTTGATCTGCTCCGGCTGGCGGGTTGCGTCTTCGGCCTTGCCGTCCTTCACATCCCGCTTCCGCGTGGACACCTGCCAGTTGGAACCAAACTTGATGCCATAGGGCGGATCGAGGTAGATCATCTGCACCTGGCCTTTGAGTCCCTCCTTTTCCGCCAATGAAGTCATCACCAGCAGGGAATCACCCAGGATCATGCGGTTTTGCCAGTGCTGATTGTGCTGGTAAAACTCAATCAACTGGTCAAACTCGATGCCGTTGAAGTCTGAAAACAAGTCCAGCGTGCCGACTTGTCCCTGCTTGGCGCTGGCCCGCACGTCTTCAATCAGCGCCTGCGGGTGAATCTTCTCCTGGATGTAAATCGGCACCATCGGCACCGCCAAGTCTCCGCTGTCCTGCTCATCCTTGCCCTTCCACACCAGTTGCGGATCGAGATCAGGATTGCGTGGATAGCGCATGGTCTTGGGTGCGGCTTCGTCTTCGGCTACGAAGTCCCGCAACTCCTCAGTGGGGATATTGGCGCGGGTGGCGGATGTGTGCTTGAGGCTGTCTAGCGCGATGGGTTGCCCATCATTGGGATTTTTCTTTTTGGGGGGCATGGATTTTTGCCTATTTGGTCATTTAGTGACGATGACTATTTTCAACAAACAGGCGAAGTTGATTATAGTGCTGATAACACAAATCTGTTATACGCTCTAATTCTCCATCAAACATTAAGTAAAAGTAATGTGTGAAGTTTAAGCTGCCTATGCAGCTACCGCCTTTTTTCTTAGTTAATTTCGGTTCTCTCCGAAAATCTAGTTTTGCTTTTTTACGAATAAAACCTTTGTAATCAATTTCAACATGTTTTACATGAACTGTAAGATTACGAAGCCCTTTTTGTTCTCCATTTTTATCAGCTCTATTGTATAACAATGGAAACATTTTTCTAAAATTATTTACTTCTTCATTTCCAATAGTTTCTTTTAGAAGCTCCGTTGTTGAGTAGAATGAATTGAGTATTGCACTTAATAAAAAAGAAGCTTCCCTCTCTGGATCGGCAATATTTGTAAGAGAATCATTTCTTTTCTCTAAAGCCTCTAACAACTCAATAAAGAAAAGTGCTTCTTGAAGCTTAATATCAGTATCATTCATAAAAACCATCTTTTTTCTTTAGAAATTTACGAACCGTCTGCATCGCGCCTTCCGGGTCTTTGACCTCCACAAACGCCCAGCGCCCGAACTGGCCGGCGTTATTCACTGCTGGAACCCATAAGTTCTGAATTGTGGCGGTCTTCGCCGCTTTGGCGGGCAGCGGGGGGCCGGACACTTCGATGATCAGGTTTAGTAAATCAGCCTTGCCGTGGCCGTCATCCACGCGGGCGATGAAATCGGGCAAATAGTGATGCTCCTGGCCTTCAAAGGTGTACGGAATCCGAAAGTCCAGGTTGTGGTTCTTGACGTAGGCATACACTTCATCCAGGTACTCCAGCGCCTGGGCCATCTTGCCCTCCCAACCGCTGTCCAGCACCACATGGGAAATCGGGCACTTGTAGTTGGTCTGCCAGGTGGCGCGGCTGGTGTTGAAGCTCACCCCGTCGGTATCGCCGACCGTGTTGTAGGGTTGCAGGATCGGCTTGAGGGCGCTGGCTCCGGTGTTTGCCGCGACAATAGCCTGATAGATGCGGTCGGCGGCGTCATGCGCCAATTCGATCAGCAAGAGCAGTTGCGGGAAGGTTTCGTCTTTCAGCTCCAGGCACTCGGCCAGCCATTGCTTGGCGATGCTCAAGACCTGCGGTAACAACCACGCCTTGACCTCATTTTGCACGGCGCCGCCGATGACGTATTCGGCAGCGTCCTGGCGGAAATACTTTTCCAGCACCAGCTTCGCCAGCAGGAACGCCACCTCGTTCAAGCGCCGCTGCTTGAGATCGTCCAACCGGTGAATGCTGGATTCCCCCACGATGGGCGCGTTCTCGACTACGGTGGGCATTTGCTTGGTGGTCAGCGTTAACCGACAGGCCGGTGTGAAATGGGCTTGCAGCGTATCGCCCGCCAGCGCGTAGCGGTAGCCGCTCAAGCGCGGAAAGGTAATTCTGGCATCGGTGCGTGCCTCCACGGTGCAAACGTGCGTCGTGTTGCGCTGCGGGCTGGGTTTGGCGACCCCAGCAGTCGGGATGAACTCAAAGGGCACCCCATAGACTTCGGCGTATTCGACGGGGAACGCTTCAAATTCCACCGGCTGGCCGTTGACCAGGACGGTATGCCATTCCACCTCGTGACTGACCCGGCGCAAGGCTCGCCCGACGACTTGTTCACAGAGCAATTGGGTCGTGAAGGCGCGAACGCCCAGGATGTGGGTTGTCGTATTGCAATCCCAGCCTTCCGTAAGCATGGACACCGACACCACGCACTTGATGTTTTCCCCCAGCTTGCCGATCTTGCCGACCGTGTTCATCACCTCGCGCAACAGGTCCTCCGGGGTGAGTTGATCCACATCCCGCCCCGGATAGCGTTGGCGCAATTCTGCCTTGAACTCCTCGATTTCGGGCGCGGCGGCGGCTTTGAACTCCTCGCTCAAGGCATCGCCAGATTCCAATTGCACACTGTCAATCAGCAGCGTGTTGGGCCGGGTGGTCCAGCGCCCGTCTTCGATATTGCTGAAAATCGGCAACGCGCCGGGTACGAGAACGGTGTCCTGACCGGTCGCCGGGTCGAGGGCCGATAGCGGTTTCTCCCAACCGGCCAGGTAATCGAACACCAGTTTGGACGACCGGGTGTTGTTGCAGACCACGATGAACACCGGCGGCATCAACGCCGGGTACGCTTTCGCCTGTTCCCGCCACTGTTGATAGGCTTTCTCGTAGTGGCTGTAGAGGCTGTGCAGCGCGCCCTGCAACTCCTTGGGCAACACCGGCTCGCGCTGGCTGTCGTCCTTGCCGCCCCGGCCCTTGGGCATGTCCTTGCCGACATGCGCCCACAGGTTACGGTAGGTGGGATTCTCGCTTTGGTCGGTGTTATCCGCTACCGGGACGCGGGGCACCTTGACGATACCGCTTTCAATCGCGTCGGTCAGCGAAAAGTCCGAAGTCACCCAGGGGAACAGCGTCCCTTCGGGATAGCCGGACCCGCGCAGGAAAAAAGGGGTCGCGGACAGGTCATAGACCGCCCGGATGCCGAGCTTCTTCTGCACCGCGCCCAACCCACCAATCCAGATTTTCGCTTCCTCTTCGCGCTGTTTCGCTTCCTGCAAGTCGTCGCCGGTGAGCTTCTCGTCTACGTCTAACGGCTTGCGGTGATAACAATGATGGGCTTCGTCGTTCAGCACGATGATATTTTTCTTGCCGCCCAGGTCGGCGCACACCCGCGCCACCATTTGCCCCTCGGTTTCCAGAAAGGGGCTGGCCTCGCCCTGGGCGGTGAGCAGTTTCTTGGTCAACGACGCCGCGCTGTTCCGTTCCCGGCGCATGAACGCATGGTAATTGATGATGGCGACTTTAGCTTTGCCCAACTCTTCCCGCAGGCTCGGCGGAAGCAAGTCCAGAAACTGGTAGTAGTTGTTCGGATCGCTGGGCAGCAGCACCCGCAGGCGGTC
>JAGRHM010000079.1 GCA_020445005.1 Candidatus Competibacteraceae bacterium
ATTCAGAATAGTTGAGGCACTAGCCATGTACGGGGGTGTACGGGTCGGTCAAGAAGAAGCCCGCGATCATCCCACCCCGCTGGAAAAAAAATTCAAGCGCAAACCGATCCCGAGCATTGGACCTTTAGAAAACTCGCCCGCAGCGCCCTTTCCTGGTTCACGCGCGGTCTACGGGTGCTGGAAAGGCGACTTCAGATGGAACTCCCCTTACCCCCCTTCTACCCGATTTGCCCCGTGATGAACTGATAGGTGGTAAGGATCAATGCGTATTCCCCGACTTTATCTCTCTGTACCCCTGGCAACGGGTACGACCTTGCGACTGGATGACAACGCTTTCAATCATGTTATCCGGGTGTTACGCCTTAAACCCGGCGCATCGCTGACGTTGTTTAACGGTGAGGGCGGCGCATTCGCGGCAACATTATTGGAGGTCGGTAGACGGGAAGCCTGGGCGCAAGTTTTGGAAGCGCTGCCTGGCGAGGTGGAATCACCCTTGCGAATTATGCTGGCGCAGGGCGTCGCACGGGGTGACAAGATGGATTTCACGATTCAGAAAGCCGTAGAGTTGGGCGTGGCGGTGATTCAACCCCTGTTCGCCGAGCGCGGTGGTGTGGACTTAACCGGCGCACGATTGACGCGCAAGGTCGAGCACTGGCGAAATGTCGTGATCGGTGCGTGCGAGCAGTGCGGGCGTAATCGGTTGCCGGCGTTGCAGGAGCCGCGGTTGTTGGCGGATTGGCTGGCGCAACCGGCGGAAACCGGTTTGCGCCTGTTACTCAACCCGCAGGCCATGCAAGGTCTGCGCGGGCTGGAGCCACCTATGGGACCTGTGACGTTGCTCATTGGTCCGGAGGGCGGCTTGAGCCTGGCGGAAATCAACCAGGCTCAAGCAGCAGGATTCACCGGCGTTCGTTTGGGACCGCGCATATTGCGCACGGAAACCGCCGGCGTGGCAACGCTGGCAGCGTTGCAGGCCCTGTGGGGCGATTGGGATTAAGCGAAGTCATTTTCCAGCACAACACGATAACGCGCCTTACCCGCCTCCAGATGCGCCAGCGCTTCGTTGACCTGACTCATGGGGAAGAATTCAGTCACCGGCGCGATCTGATGCCGGGCGCAGAACTCCAGCATCTTGCGCGTCGTCGCGGGGGAACCCAGCGGCGAACCGGATACGCTTTTCTGACCAATGATCAGCGAAAATGCCGCAACGGGAATAGGGGTCAGGACGGCCCCGACCGTATGCAGCCGTCCTTTAGGCCCGAGGATATTCAGAAACGCTGGCCAGTTCAGATCGACGTTGACGGTCGACAGGATGAAATCCAGCGAACCGGCGATTTTCTCTAACTGTCCATCGTCCCGGGAGTTGACGACCTGGTGCGCGCCCATGCCCAGGGCTTCAGCGCGCTTGGAATCGCTGGAAGTGAACGCCGTCACCTCGCAACCCCATTTATTCAGAAACTGGATCGCCAGGTGGCCCAAGCCGCCGATGCCGACGACGCCGACTCGATCAGTCGGTTTCACATCGAACTGGACGATGGGATTGAAAACAGTGATGCCGCCGCAAAACAACGGCCCGGCTTTCTTCGCATCCACGCCAGCAGGCAGCAGGACAGCCCATTCCGCATTACAACGCACCTTGTCGGCAAAACCACCAAAGCGGCCAATCATCGTTTGCTCGTTGCTGGCGCAGAGATTGTGATTGCCGCCCATGCACTGGTCGCAGGTCATGCAACTGCCGCTGAACCAGCCCAAGCCCACCGTGTCGCCGACCTTGAGGCGCTTCACGTTGCCGCCAACCTGGGCGACGGTTCCGACAACCTCGTGACCCGGCACTAGAGGATAGATGCTGTTTTGCCACTCGTTATTCAGGACCGAGAGGTCGGAATGACAGATGCCGCAGGCGATGACATTCAACTCGACTTGATCCGGCTTCAGTTCGCCGGGATCGTACTCAAACGGCGTGAGTTTACCCTTAGCTTCGTGTGCAGCGTAGGCTCGAATCATGCGTGCTTCTCCAACGTGTTGAATCATGTTTCAAGTTTAGGCGCTAATCAGCACGGTTTCAGGGATCTTCAGCCAGCGGCGGCAAATCCAGTTCCGGTTGGACATCGGTCTGGGGCAGCATCTCCAGGACTACCGGCGTGGTGCGCACCATTGGCACGAACCGGCCCTGCTCAATAAGCGGAATCGGCTTGGCCCAAACCAGACGCACCAGTCCCAGCAAACCCAGCAGACTCAGCGTAGCGGCGGAGTAAGCGGGAATCGTGCCGGGTCCAAACCAGTCCATCAACGGGCCGCCAATCGCCGGTCCGGCAATCGAGCCGATGCCAAAGATGAGCAACAAACCGCGCGTCGCATCTAGCACTTCCCCAGGCGTGCTCAGCCGGTCATTCATCAGCGCCACGCTCAGGCTATAAACCGAGAACATCAGGCCACCATAGAGGAAAGCGCAGGCGATCAATGCTGTCAGCGATTCATACATGACCTGCAAGGCCAGCAATGCGACCAGGGCAGCGGAAAAGCTGACCAAGGTCAGCATAAAGCGGCGGCTGAAGTAGTCAGACAAACGGCCAATGGGCCACTGCAGGAATGCACCGCCGAGGATCGTGGCGCTCATGAATAGGGCAATGCCTTCCTCCGACAGACCGACCCGTTGCGCAAACACTGCACCCAGGCTCCAGAACGCGCCGCTGACGATGCCGGCCATGAACGCGCCACACGCTGCCAGCGGCGCCAGCCAAAACAAATGCATCAAACTGACGGGAGATGTGGCCTGGGGTTGCGGCGCATGGACGCGCGTGGCGGCGATCGGCACCAGTCCCAGGGTAAACAGCATGGAAGCGATGGCGAACAGCGTTAGCGCGCCGGTATCGCCGGTCAGGATCAGGTATTGTCCAGCGGCGAGGCCCATCAGCGTTACGACCATGTAAATTGCGAAGATCTGGCCGCGAACGTGATGCGGCGCCTGTTCATTAAGCCAGCTTTCCACCACCATATAGACGCCGAGTACGGCAATGCCAGTCACCATGCGCAACACGGCCCAGGCGATTGGATGCACCATCAACCCGTAGCACAATACCGATGCCGAGCCGAGCGCCGCCAGCACGGCGAAAGCGCGGATGTGGCCCACACGCCGAATGAGGATCGGAACCAGAAACGTGCCCATGACATAGCCCAGGAAATAGGCCGCCATCAGCGCGCCAATCGAGGTATTAGTAAAACCTTCCAGTCGCGCCCGAATGCCCAATAATGTGCCCAGCAGGCCATTTCCCACCAGTAATGTTCCCAGGCCCAACAAGAGCATGATGAGAGTGTTAGACATGCGCCTTTGATTCCCGGAAACAAGTAGAGAACCCTCTCCCGCAAGTCGGAGAGGGTTGATGTGAAGACAGCTATATCACCACACGGTCAGTGTGGGGGCAAGTTAATACGCACGGTATCGCGCAATACACCATCCAGGCCGCCAAACACCGTCAACCGCTCCACCTTGTCGACCACCTTTTCCAGCGCCTCCAATTCCTTCAAGCGCAACAGAATCGGGTTTTCTTCCATCAGTTTCGCGGTGTTGAGCAGCGAACGGGTGGCGGCGACTTCTTCGCGTCGGCGGATGACGTTGGCCTGCGCCGCCTTCTCCGCCGTCACAACCTGGTTGAGAATCTCCTTCATCTCACCGGGCAGGATCACATCCTTAATACCGACCGTTTCCAGGGTCAAGCCGTGTGGCTCAACCCGTTCCGCGACATAGTTCCGCACGACCCGATCCAGCTCGTCTTTGTCGCCCAGCAATCCATCCAGCGGTTGCGTGCCGATAGCCTGCCGCAAACCGAACTGCAAGGTCCGGTAAAGATACTCGGCGATGTTGCCCAACTCGCTACGCGCCTTGACCGGATCAGCGATCCGGTACACCGCCGACAGGTTGACCCGCAGGCTGACCTTGTCCTTGGTCAGAATTTCCTGGCCGGAGACTTCGACGGTCTGCAAGCGCAGATCAATAGTTTCCATCTTAATTGCCCGGTTGAAGCGCCAGAAGGCGTGCAAACCCGGCGACAGGGTGCGGACCAGCTCGCCATCCACCAGTAACAAGCCGACGTGGTTATCCTCGATCTCGGCGGTCAGAATAAAGCCGTTCAGGCTCCGAGCCAACATGACCGAAGGCCGCGCCAGCAAAGCGGCGTGCGCCCGCGATAAGGCATAGTCGGCGCTGATGTCCAGCAGGTCCACCTTCACCTCGACCGGACCCCGCCAGTAAGCTTGCCGGGTCGCCGGCGGCAAGACGCCTTCCAGACGACCGCTCTTGTAAATCAGGCCCACCTGTCGTTCGCCGGTCTCCACGACCTGGAAATACCGCTCCACCAGCGATGGTTCGTTCCGCAGCAATATGTCCAACCACGGGTGGTTGAACTCGGCTACGGTCAGATCGTAGCGTTGCACCTCGTGATGGTCCAACGGATCGAACCAGCGGTAGACGCCCGGTTCCAGAATAGCCGCCAACCGGCGGTCGTAGAGGTGCAGCCCACGCTCGTTTTGGGCAATAACGACTCGCTTGTAACCCAACATATTAATTCTCCTTGTGAAGTTATTTTGGGTTTTCCTGTTCCGCCGTCTCCGGCGATCGAGCGTGGCGTGTTGCTATCGGCGCCGTTGCCGGCCCGCCACTGCCGAACGTCAGGATGTCATTGAATAACGGTTCCTGCCGGTTGCGTTGACAATAAAGTTGATAGGGTTGAGAGCGCGTCCCACGCCCGCACGGCGGGCGATGGGGCGAATCGTGCCGATCGCCGGCGGACCTGCCGCAACGCGAGGCGTCCCTACCCGCG
>JAGRHM010000080.1 GCA_020445005.1 Candidatus Competibacteraceae bacterium
TGGAAGTGATGCGGATCATCAACGAACCGACCGCTGCCGCCCTCTCCTATGAAGCCAACCACCAGGATCACAAAAAGGTGCTAGTTTACGACTTAGGCGGCGGCACTTTCGACGTCTCGGTGGTCAGCATCGAGGACAATGTCGTTGAGGTGCTGGCCAGCCACGGCAATAACCAGCTCGGCGGCGATGATTTCGACGCTAAAATCGTGACCTACCTGGTGGATCATCTGAAAAATCACGGTGCAGATCCGACGGCTTCGCGCAAGGCCATGGCCCGCATTACCCGGGCGGCGGAAAACGCCAAAATCGCCTTGTCCGATCAGCCTTACGTCCGAGTTGAGGAAGAGTACCTGCTGGACAAGGGAGGCACGCCGGTCAATCTTTCTACGGAACTGGCACGGTATGACTACGAGGCGATGATCGCCGGCTACATCGACGAGACTCTGGAAGCGGTGCATATCGCGCTCAAGGGCGCCAGTCTCACCGTGTCCGACATTGACGAAGTGCTGCTGGTGGGTGGCGCGACCCGCACCCCGATCATTACCGAACGGCTGGAAGCGGATCTGAATCTCACGGTGCGCGCCGAGGTCAATCCAGACTTGTGCGTGGCTACCGGCGCAGCGATTCAGGCCGGAATGCTGGCCGGCGAAGACGTTTCGGCGGTGCTAGTGGACATTACCCCTTATACCTTTGGCACCAGCGCCCTGAGCGAGCAGGATGGCGTTTTCTACCCCTACAAATACGTGCCGATTATTCATAAGAATACCCCGATCCCAGTCACCAAGAGCGATGTGTTTTATACCGTGGTCGACCACCAGGAACAGGTGAAAGTGGATGTTTACCAGGGTGAGGACCCCGATGCATTGAATAACATCCTGATCGGCGAGTTCATGGTGGAGAATCTGAGCAAAGCGCCGGCGAATAATCCGATCGTCATTCAATTCGCGCTCGATCTGAATGGCATCATGAATGTAACCGCGCGGGAAAAGAACACCGGGCTGGAGAAATCGATTCGCATCGACAACGTGCTGACCCGTTACGAGGAAGGCGAGTTGCAAACGGCGCGGCAACGGATCAGTCGGCTATTCGGCGGCGAAGAGCAGCTTGCGCCCAAAACGGAGGACGCTAGCGAGCATCAACGCATGGTGCAGGCGCGGGCGCTGGTGGAAAAGGCGGAGCGGTTGCTGGACAAAGCCGCCGAAGATGATCGCGAGGAAATGATCAACCTGATCGAAGCCATCAGGGACGCCTTGGGCAGCAACAATCTCGACGCGCTGAAGGAACCAACCTCGGCGCTGTCCGAGATTCTGTTCTATCTGGAGTCCTAGCATTATGGAGCGTTGCCCGGTCTGTCGCGCCCGGTTCAAGGAGAAGCCAATTTGCTACCGTTGTGGCGCTGATCTGGAGCCGTTGCTGACGATTGAGGCCGAAGCGACTGGTCTGGAAAAACAGGCGGTAACTTTGTTGGGCGCGGGCCAATGGTTTGAAGCCCGCCAGACCGCCGAGCGGGCGTTGGCGCTTCAGTACAGTCCGCTGGCAGCGGCGGCGCGGAGCTTTGCCTGTCGCGAGCTGATCGCTAGCGAGACAAGGCGGTTGGAGCAGTTGTTGCGGTAAATCGATTCTCACGCCCATTGGCCGCGCCTGCCTCTCACCCCCAACCTCTCTCTTACCGAGAGGGGCGTTTCCATGACCACTATAAAACTCCGCGTAGCTTCTCCACAAACGCCTGATGTGCCTCGGTTTGCAGGCAGCGCTGCTGTTCCGCCAGCACGCGCGCTACATCGCGATCGAGTAGCGCCTGAACATTGAGCGCCAGACCGGGAAAGACCCGGCTGTGCAACAACCCGTCCGCGTCAGGTTCCAGCGCCCGGTATTCGCCCTCCTCCAGCCTCCACCAGAGCAGCCGCTTTTCACGCACCAGCCACACAACATATTCGCGCACGCCCATACGCCGATACACCTTGCGCTTGTCGTGCATATCTTTTGACGCGCTGGTGGCGGCCACTTCTACGACCAATTCCGGTGCTCCCTCCAGATAATCGTCCTCGCTGACACTGGCATGGCCACTGGCTTGTTCGGACAGGCAGAGCAAGGCGTCCGGCTGAAATTCATTATCGGCGTCCAACCGTAAAGTCGCGTTATCGGCCACGCGAACACCGGGGGTCGCCGCCCAGTAGGTGACCAGCCAGCCCATCACCAACGCATGAGGTTCGGCATGTTGTCCAAAATGGAGCGGTGAGGGCATAAAAACGACTCCTTCGATCAATTCGGCTTTTTTTAGATCCGGCATGGCGTGGTAGCGTCGCTCAAATTCCCATCGATTCAAACGGTCGCCATTTTCCAAAGGGGGGATGGTTGTCGCCAGTGCAGGCATGACTGAGTCCTCCGGGTTGAACAGTGTGGTAATTTTGACCAAGGCACCTGCTCGATTCAAGTCAATGCATGGCGCTTTATGCGGGCGTGGATTAACCTTATGGAAGCAAGGGATACCCTGATTGCACTCCCTGATTCGACCATAAAAACCAACCGCTCATAAGAACTGTCGCCATGGAAATTTTCGTTTATCACACTCCCGACCAAGTCCCCGATTTGAGCAAAAAAGCCCGCAAAGGCGGTCTTCAGCTTGACATGCCCGCCTGCGCGATTGTGATTGACGTGCTGCGCGCCACGACCACCATGGCCACGGCGCTGGAATCCGGCGCGGAAGCGATTCAGGTCTTTGACGATATTGATGAACTGTTCCGGGTCAGCAAGCACTGGCCAGCGCAACAGCGGTTACTGGCCGGCGAGCGCGGCGGCGAAAAGCTGGAGGATTTTGACCTGGGCAACTCGCCGGCTGAATGTACGCCGGAGCGAGTGAGCGGCAAGCGACTGTTCATGAGCACCACCAATGGCACCCGCGCCCTGGAGCGCGTGCGGCAGGTCCCAATTTTGCTAACAGCATCGCTGACCAACCGGGCGGCGGTGGTGCGCTATCTGCTGGAACGCCAGCCGCATACCGTATGGATTGTCGCTGCTGGCTGGCGCGGTGGATTCTCTCTCGAAGATACAATCTGTGCGGGGGCTATCGCTTGTGCGCTCAGCGTCGAGCGCGACAGCGATTGCGCGGGGGATGATGAATCTATTGCCGCCATGGCGCTGTTCGAGCAGTGGGAGGATCGTTTACCGAAACTGCTGCGCTATGCCCATCACGGGCGCGGCCTGGCGGCGCTGGGTTGCGGCGATGATCTGGATTATTGCGCGCGGATCGATAGCGTCAATGTCGTGCCGGTACAGGTGGAGCCGGGTGTGTTGAAGGCCGCGGCTCTGGATCTTTTATAACGCCGTCCGTTACTCCCCGGCGACGGTCATCCGCTCCAACAACAGCGAACCACAGCGGATGCCGCCACGAACATCCAGGTCATTGCCCACGGCGACAATGCCCTGAAACATTTCGTTCAGGTTCCCAGCAATGGTGACTTCGTGGACGGGATACTGAATCTGGCCTTTCTCCACCCAGAACCCTGCTGCGCCGCGCGAATAATCGCCGGTCACCAAATGAATGCCGTGGCCCATCAGTTCCGTTACCCACAACCCGGTATCCAATTGACACAGCAATTCCTCTTGACCGAGCGGGCCGGGTTCGACGATCAGGTTATGCGTACCGCCAGCATTCCCGGTGGTCTCCATGCCCAATCGGCGGGCGGAGTAACTGTCCAGCACATAACCTTGCAATAGGCCACCCGCGACTAAATCCCGATCGACAGTCGCTACGCCCTCATTGTCGAAAGGCGCGCTGCCCAGCGCCTTGGGCCAATGCGGGCGTTCATAAATCGTCATGAATTCCGGGAAAACCGGCGTACCAAGTCGATCCAGCAAGAACGACGCCTTGCGGTACAACGCGCCGCCACGAATGGCGCCAATAAAATGGCCGATTAACCCGCGCGCCAACTCCGGCGCGAACAACACAGGAACCTGGCGCGTGCTCAACCGGCGACTCCCCAACCGACGCAAGGCCCGTTGTCCGGCTTTTTGTCCGACCGCAACCGGCGTTTCAAGATCGTTGCGGTCGCGCGCCGCCGTGTACCAGTGATTGCGCTGCATCTCCCCATGATCCTGCGCGATCACCGAGCAACTCAGGGAATGGTGAGTGGTCGGATAGCCCCCGCAAAAGCCATGTGAGTTGCCATAAAGAACCGATCCGGTATGCGTGGCGATGCTGCCGCCTTCCGAATTGCGGATTCGGGGATCCAATGCCAAGGCCGCCGCTTCACACTCACGGGCCAAGGCGATAGCGTCCTCAGCCGCTAGGGGCCAGGGATGGTAGAGATCAAGATCAGGAATGTCCTGCGCCAACCGATCGGGGTCCGCTAATCCGGCGCAAGGATCGGCGGCCGTATGGCGGGCGATGGCGCAGGCGCTTTGCACGGTATCGCGAATCGCCGTCGCTCGCCAATCGGCGGTGCTGGCCGAACCACGACGCTGGCCAAAATAAACCGTGACCCCCAGTCCACGCTGGCGATGATGTTCCAGGGTCTCGACTTCGCCCAAGCGCACGGTGATCGACAGGGCGCTACCGAAACTGACGGCGGCTTCGGCGGCCGTTGCGCCCTGAGCGCGCGCCTCGGCGAGAATGTCCGCCACCAGGTTTTCCAGGTGTTCGCGCGCCGGCAGAGGCGCAGTGGGATGAGTTGTTTCCATCACGCCTGCGTTCCTCCCACGGTCAATGCCTCAATTTTCAGCGTGGGCTGGCCCACGCCCACTGGTACGCTTTGTCCATCCTTGCCACAGGTTCCAACGCCAGCATCAAGCTTCAGGTCATTGCCGACCATCGAGACTTTGGTGAGTACATCCGGGCCGTTACCGATCAGCGTGGCGCCTTTGACCGGGCGGGTCACGCGACCGTTTTCAATTAAATACGCCTCGCTGGCGGAAAACACGAATTTACCCGAGGTAATGTCCACCTGGCCGCCGCCGAAGTTGACGGCGTACAGCCCGCGCTCCACCGAAGCGATCACTTCTCCGGGATCGTGTTCGCCCGGCATCATATACGTGTTGGTCATCCGGGGTAGCGGTAAATGGGCGTAGGATTCGCGGCGACCATTGCCGGTCGGAGCGGCTTTCATCAACCGGGCGTTCAATTTGTCCTGTAAATAGCCTTTGAGAATGCCCCGCTCGATCAGCGTGGTGCATTGGGTTGGCGTGCCCTCGTCGTCGATATTCAGCGAACCGCGCCGCTCAACCAGCGTCCCATCGTCAACGATGGTGCATAACGGGGAAGCCACGCGCTCGCCGATTCGTCCCGTGAAAGCGGATGTGCCTTTCCGGTTGAAGTCGCCTTCCAGGCCGTGGCCAATCGCCTCGTGCAACAGAATCCCCGGCCAACCCGGTCCCAGCACCACCGGTAGGGTCCCAGCCGGCGCGGGAACCGCTTCGAGATTCACCAGCGCCAACCGCACCGCCTCCCGGGCGTAACCCAGCGCGCGCCCCTCATCGAGGAACCAGCCGTAGCCCACTCGACCGCCACCACCGGAGCTGCCCTGTTCACGGCGACCATCCTGCTCAACAATGACGGATACATTCACTCGCACCAGGGGCCGCACGTCACTGGCTAATGTCCCGTCGCTGCCTGCAATCAATATAACATCCTGAGTTGCGGCCAGGCTGACCATGACCTGCGTCACACACGGGTCTTGCCGGCGGGCCTCAGCGTCCAGCCTCTCCAGCAACTCCACCTTGGCCTCGGCGGTTAAAGTATCCAGCGGATCGAGAGGTTCGTACAATGCAGGCCGCGGGCTGGAGCGCCAGACCTGGAGTTGCCCCGCTCCACCCTGCTGCGCAATGGCGCGTGCGGCGGTGGCGGCTTCCAGCAGCGCAGGCATTATTAATTCGTCCGAATAAGCGAAACCGGTTTTCTCCCCGCTGATCGCTCGGACCCCGACCCCCTGCTGGATGGCGTGGCTGGCGTTTTTAACCTGGTGATCCTCCAGACTCCAGGATTCCGCGCGGCGTTGCTGGAAATACAAATCGCCGCTGTCTATGGCATGGCCGAGGAGGCAACTCAAGGCGCGATGCAAATCATCCTCGCCGAGACCAGCGGGCGTTAATAGTTGATGGCGGGCAAGAACAAGCGTGTCAGTCATTAGGGTTGATCTCATCTAAACGCATATAATGCGGGGCAGCGATTGCTGGATCAGGATCGATCATACCAAACTGAGACCCACAAAAAGGGGATTGCGCTTCCAGCAATCCTCCAGGACCTCTCAACAACCCCCACAGAAACACAATAGACTTATTCGAAATAATTTAATTCGCTCATGTAGGCAAACAGATGAAGCGGGGAATCCTTAGGACTCGCAGGAAGTGATCGGTAATGCGCTTAAGATTGTGCGCCCACTCAAACATGGCCACATACTGCGCCAGATATTCCTTGTGGACACCCCGGAAGGGGCTGAGAAAATTACGCAAACCAGTCCAAATGCCTTCCATGGTGTTGCAATGGATTTCCCTCATGCCATCGCCATCGTCGTCGCGAGCCTACTCCGACCGCGAATGACCGACGGTTCCATGCAGCCATCCGGTAGTGTTTCAGACATGGTTTTTATACTAAAACCCCGAATTCATATCGATTAATAAATATAGCAGTCCTATTCAGGTTGTGGAATTTTAAAAATATGTTTTAATTTTATAAAAAATTTTTAGGAGGTTTTATCATGTTAACACTAGATGGCATTATCGATTCCAAAGAAAATCTAGAAATGAAAAGGGCCTTGGCAGTCAAGATGGTACTCATTGGGTTTAAAACAAAGGATATTTGTAGAATATTAGGTGTCTCGGATGCTTTTGTGAGCAAATGGAAGATCATTTACGAAAATGAAGGTCCAGAATCGCTACGACTTCAGTATAAAGGGGGTAAAGGATTTTTAACAGAGGATGAACGTTATGAAATTATCTATCACTTAAGAAACCTTCCTCATTGTACAGTTGAAGAACTCAAAGACTACATCGAATTTCACTATGGTGTAGTTTATCAATCTCGGCAATCTTACTATGACCTTTTAAAAGAAGCCAGATTAAGTTGGCATCGAACTCAAGCCATGAATCCAAAACATGATGAAGCGGAAGTGCTTTTAAAGCGGGAAGAAATTAAGACCTAACTCGATGTGCGTCAGGCTGACATTATATCCGGTGAAGTTATTGTTTTAATTGAATATGAATGTCATTTACTTTGGGGAGATACCCTGGGTTATGTGGGGGGTCGGCGTAATGAAAGAACGGAGGTTCCGATACAAAA
>JAGRHM010000081.1 GCA_020445005.1 Candidatus Competibacteraceae bacterium
AAATGCCGGCCATGCAGCAGGTCGCCGGCGCGGGCATACTTGCGCCAAGCCGGGTGATCGGGATCGCGTTCCTGCAGCGCCGCCAGATTGACGCGGGTCGCGGCTCCAACCAGCGTGCCGCACACTACGCCATGCGGGATCGGGAAGAACGCGCCCAGCGGGGAAGCGAGGCCATGCACCGATCCCAAGCCGGTTTGCGCCAGGCAAACGCCGGACAGCAACGCCGCATACGCCATATTGGCCCGTCCCGTCGCCGCATCTTCACTCTCTTGATACCAGGCGAACAGCCCATCGCGCACGGCTTCCAGACCGCTTTCCGCCAGTGCGTCAGTGAAGGGATTGGCCTTAATCGAGACGTAGGATTCCAGCAGTTGCGTCAATGCATCCATCGCGTTGGCGGCGATCTGGGGTCCAGGACAGGAAGCCAGCAGGTCAGGATCGAGCAGCGCGTATTCCGGAACCAGTTTGTCATCGCGGAAGGATTTTTTGAAACCGTCTCGACCACGCTGACTTAGCACAGCGTTCTTGGTCGCTTCACTACCGGTACCGGCGGTGGTTGGAACCGCGATGAAGGGAATCGCTGGACCTTGATAGGTTTTTTCCGGGCCCACCCCTTCCAGATAGTCCATCACCGAATCGCCGATCGGCAATAATCCAGCGATAGCCTTAGCGGCGTCCAGGACACTGCCGCCACCGATACCGGCAACCGTCGTAAATCCTTGGCCATGAAATTGCCGAACGGCTTCATCCACATTCTGCGGCGAAGGTTCGTCAGTAATTTGTACCTGCGCCCAGTCAATAGCTGCCTTTTCCAGCGCGTTCAACAGCGCAGGCCAATGCGGGGATTGCATGAAGGAGTGCTGACCTGTGACCAGCAACACCTGATTGCCATAGCGGCTGATCAGGCCAGGGAGTTTTTTAATGCCACCGGCGCCAAATTCAATACGCGGCAGACGAGCGATGGAGAAGGGATTGATCATGGGCGCGTTCCGTTTTAACCGCCCTCTCCCGCTGATGGGAGAGGACGCAGGGGGGAGTGGTTCAGAACCCGTACAGCGCCTTATACTCGGCGTCGCGGCTGGCGATGAGTTGCGCCAGATTCAGCACGACCTTGCACTGTTTCCAGGTGGCGTCATCCTGCATCTTGCCGTCGATCATCACCGCGCCGCTGCCGTCGGGCATGGCTTCCACCACGCGCTTGGCCCAGGCCACTTCATCCGCTTTCGGGCTGAACACCCGCTTGGCGATGGCGATCTGGTTGGGATGCAGCGACCAGGCGCCGACGCAGCCCATGAGATAGGCATTGCGGAACTGGTCTTCACAGGCGACCAGGTCGGCGATGTCGCCGAACGGGCCGTAGAACGGCAGCGCGCCGACGCTGGCGCAGGCATCAACCATCTTGGCCATGGTGTAATGCCACAAATCCTGTTGCGCCGTGGGCCGAGGGGCGTCGGGATTCTTCGGATCGGGGTCGGTGCGCACTACATAGTCGGGATGACCGCCGCCGACCCGCGTCGTCTTCATGCGCCGTGACGCCGCCAGATCGGCAGGACCGAGGCTCATGCCCTGCATCCGGGGGCTGGCATTGGCGATTTCATCCACATTCGCCACGCCGAGCGCAGTTTCCAGAATGGCGTGAATCATCAACGGCTTCTTCACCCCATACTTGGCTTCCAGTTGCGCCAGCAGTTGATCGGCGAAATGAATATCCCACGCACCCTGAATCTTGGGCAGCATGATCACATCCAGTTTGTCGCCGATCTCGCCCACCAGCCGGATCAAATCGTCCAGAAACCACGGGCTGTCCAGGCTGTTGACCCGGGTCCAGAACTGGGTATTGCCAAAATCGACGTTTTTGCCGATTTGCACCAATCCTTCGCGAGCGGCTTCCTTGCGGTCAATCGGCACGGCGTCTTCCAGATTGCCCAGCATGATGTCCACGGTCTTGGCGATATCCGGCACTTTAACCGCCATCTTGGGATTGCTGGGATCGAAGAAGTGGATCATCCGCGAGGGCAATACCGGAATCTCGCGGAGCGGCTCGGGAGCGCCAACGACTTTGGGTTTAAAGAAATCGCGGGGACTGCGCAGCATGGGACTTTCTCCTGTGGGTTAGTAACGACCTTCGTATTTATGAATCAGTTGTTGGGCGGCCACGGTCGGCGGGATATGGCCATTAATCACCGCTTCCTCGATTTCAGCGCGAATGCTCTCCACGCCGGCATGGTTGAAGAAGCTGGCGCGCAAATGTTCTTCCACCATGGAATAGACCCAGTCCAGCGTTTGCCGCTGCCGGCGTTTCTCAAAAACGCCGCTGCCGGTCGTTTGTTCGCGGAACTGCTGGATCACCGACCAGATGGTATCGATGCCCTCGCCGGACATGGAGGAACAACTATACGCTTTTGTGCGCCAGCCTTCGGTGGCCGGAGCCAGAAAATGCAAGGCCCGATTGTACTCCGCGCGGGCCATGTTAGCGCGGATCTTGTTGTCGCCATCAGCCTTGTTGACCAACAGGGCGTCGGCCAGCTCCATGATGCCTTTTTTAATGCC
>JAGRHM010000082.1 GCA_020445005.1 Candidatus Competibacteraceae bacterium
AAATCCAGTCGCTGGCCGCCGCTGGCCTGCAACCAGGGGTCGATGACCAGAGGGCGGATGTTTGGACGGGCGGGCGCCAAGCTTCCGTTGATCATTCGTTCCTGCTCCCAGGTCTCAAGCCAACGTAGCGCGAATTCGGCTGGGTCCTGATTTCCGGCCATCTGCTCGATCAGATGACGGAAGGTCCAGACACCGGGGATGTCGGTGGTGGGGTCGGTGCGCACCGGATCTTCGACCACGCCAAGATCGGTGATCAGGAGGCTACGGTCGATTTCGATATTATGGCGCGGCGGGTCAGAAGTCTGGTCTGTAGGTTCAGGCGCGCGCGGACTACTATAAGCGAGTGGCGCAATAACGGCGCTGGTTAACAACAGGCCAGCCGTCAGGCGCCGGACAGTCGATGCTTGTTTCATGGGTTTCTCCCGATAATTCGCGATACCGTTTCCCGATAAAAATTGAGTAATTCCAGGAGCTGGCTTGCCAGTGATGCATGGGTTATCGCCCGCAAGCGGACTCCTGCGCTACGCATCGGTCTTTGGTATGAGTTAAGTTAAATGGCGTCAATCAGTCGCCGTACTCGGATAGTACGGAAGGGGGGCAATCATTGGATTGCTCGGCCTCATTCGCCAACTTACCGGGGTAAAATGGAAAAAATACGGGTGAAATCAGGAGAGATTGTGGAGATTGAAAAAAAGATACCCTCTCCTTCACCCCCTGCCTGGCCGGCAGGCAAGGCCCGGCCTCTCCTGCAGGCAGGCAAGGGGAATGAATGGAGATTCCGAAGAGCGCCCTACACAATCACCCGCCGGGCAATACCCTTGGGTTTGCGCTTCTTGAGGCGTTGCGCTTCTTTCTGGCGCTTCTCCGCCAGTTCGATCAGAATCTGCTGAGAACCGCGTGGATCATCGCCTTCTCCAGGGACACGCTGAATATAAGTTCCATCCGGCTGCATATCCCAGGCGCTGCGTCGGTCGTTCATCTGTACGTCGAGAATCTGTTGCAACTCCCGTTGTAATTCCGGGGTATCAATCGGTGTAACCACCTCGACCCGGCTTTCCAGATTGCGCTGCATACAGTCCGCCGAACCAATGAAGTATTCATCGACGCCGTTATTACGAAAATGGAAAATCCGCGTGTGCTCCAGGAATCGGCCTACTACGCTGATGACTTGCACGTTTTCCGAAACTCCCGGAATGCCGGGCCGCAACCGGCAAGTGTCGCGCACGATAAGATCGACTTTAACGCCGGCCTGCGAAGCCTGATAAAGCGCTGTGGTGACTTCCTTGTCTTCCAGGGCATTCATCTTGAACTGGATCAGCGCCGGTTTACCGGCTTTGGCATGGCCGATTTCCCGTTCGATTTTGGCCAGCAGCGCCGGTTTTAGCACCTTGGGCGCTGGTAGCAGCTTGCGATAATTGCGCTTGGGAACGTAGCCCGTGGTGAGATAGTTGAACAGCTCGGTCAAATCTTCGCCGATGATCGGATCGCAGGTGAGCAGACCGAGATCACTGTACAGGCGCGCGGTGCCCGCGTGGTAGTTACCGGTGCCGATATGCGCGTAACGACGCAAGCCGTTGTAATCCCGCCGTACGACCAGGATCACTTTGCTATGCGTCTTCAGACCCAGCACTCCATAAGTCACATGAATGCCCGCTTCCTCCATACGGTTTGCCCAGCGGATGTTGGCCGCCTCATCAAACCGCGCTTTGAGTTCCACCACCACCGCGACCTGCTTACCATTTTGCGCGGCGTTGATCAGGTATTCGATAATCTTGGAATCTTCTGAGGTGCGGTACAAGGTCATCTTGATGGCCAATACCTTCGGATCGAAACTGGCTTCCCGTAAAAAGCGCTCCACCGAAGTCGCGAATGATTCGTAGGGATGCTGCAGCAGGATTGGCCCAATCTCGCGGATAATATGGAAAATACTGCGTTTGTCGCTCAATTTCGGATGATCGCGCGGATGATGAGGAGGGTCGTGCAAGTCCGGCCGATTGATCCCAACGATCTGGAACAGGTCTTTCATCGCCATCATCCCATTGACTTCGAACACTTCGCTGGCCTCGTCCAGGCCCAGTTCCGCCGCCAGCATGCCGCGATGAATGGGATCCATGTCCTTCTCGACCTCCAGCCGAACGATGGGCGCTACCTTGCGCTCGCGCAGTTCCGACTCGATCATCACTAATAAATCATCCGCCTGATCCTCATCGCGTTCCGTGATGGCGTTGCGGGTGACGCGGAACAACTCGCAGGCTTCCACCACCATGCCGGGGAACAACAAGTCGAGGTTGTTGGCCATCACGTCTTCCAACGGCACGTACAACTCGTCGTCGCCAACCTTGAGGAAACGCTCAATTCCCGAACCCAGCGGCACCTTGATGCGCGCCAGGCCGCTGGCGTCATCGTTGGCGTAGCGCACCGTCACTAGCAAATTGAGCGACAGGTTGGAAATGAAGGGGAAGGGATGGGCGGGGTCCATGGTTTGCGGGGTGACCAGTGGGAAAATATTGCGCAGATAATACTCGCGCATCTCCTTGCGCTGGGCCTCGGTCAGCCGCTTATGGCTGCGTAGAAAAATCCCTTGTTCCTTCAACAACTCGTGCAATTGGGAAGCCAGCTCCCGCTGCTGGTCGACAAGATCGCGCACGACCGCCAGGCACTCGCTCAACTGCTGTTCGGGGCTGCGGCCATCCATTGACAGTTCCCGCACTCGGGTGCCGATTTGCTGCTTGAGGCCACCGATGCGCTTCATGAAGAATTCGTTGAGATTGGAGCTGACAATCGCTAGAAACTTGACCCGGTCCAGCAGCGGCGTGCGCTCATCCTGCGCCTCATGCAGCACCCGCTGGTTAAACGCGAGCCAAGTCAGCTCACGATTCAGATACCACTCGGGGGCGTTCGGATCAAACGCCGGCGGTTCGGGGATCGCGGGTTCTACAGACGGCGGCAGGTCCGGGGATTCACTACCGGCCGGGATTGCGTTGAAGTCGGCGTTCTTGAGAGACGCCTCGGCTTGTTCACTCATGGAAACTCCAAAATTCATTTCTTGCTCTTGGCGGCAGTGGGCCGGTCTTCAAGGGGACCTAGCGCTGCTTCCAATCGTTCGCACAGAGTTCGTAATACTTCGATGCGCGCATGGCGCTTGTCGTTCGCTTCAACCAGGGTCCACGGCGCTTGCCGCGTACTGGTGCGCTCGACCAGATCGTTGACCGCGATTTCATAATCAGCCCAGCGTTCCCGATTGCGCCAGTCTTCATCGGTCAGTTTCCAGGCCTTGTACGGAATCTGTTCGCGTTCCTTGAACCGGCGCAACTGCTCATCCGGGGTAATATGTAGCCAGAATTTCAGCAACACGATGCCACGCTCCACCAGTTGCGCCTCAAAGTCATTGATTTCGGCATAAGCGCGCTGCCATTCCCGGGTGCGGGCGAAACCCTCGATCCGTTCCACCAGCACCCGCCCGTACCAGCTCCGATCGTAGATGGTGACTCGTCCGGCGCGCGGCAGGTGCCGCCAGAATCGCCATAAATAGTTATGAGCGGCTTCCTCGTCAGTTGGCGCGGCGATTTGAATCACCTGGTAATCGCGGGCATCCAGGGCGGCGGTGATGCGGCGGATGCTGCCGCCCTTGCCGGCGGCGTCCCAGCCTTCAAAAACCAGAAGGGTTGAAACGTGGCGCTCACGGGCCACGCGCTGGAGCCGGTTCAGCTTACCCTGGTAATGTTTCAATCCGACGTCATAATCTTCCTTAGACAGAGTTTTGCTCATATCCAGGCGCGACAGAATCGTGACTATGGGCAATCCATCGACTTCGGCGGAGGCGGGCTTCAGCGTGTGGGCATCAACATCGCCATTGCCGCTGACCAGGACTGCTTTGGCCTCATCCAGCCGGAAGCGGATCGCATCACGCAGGACGGTGGCGACCGCAACGCTGCGATAGCGCGCGTCGTAACCTTCAATGATCTTCCATTGCGCCAGGCCGGTGCTGGTTTTCATAATCGTGCGTTCGGCGGCGGCGATGAACGATTCATACAGTTCCCAGTGTTGCCAGTCGCGTTTGGAGATCCGCCAGTGCAGCAGCGGATTTTTCTCCAGCTTGCGCAGGCGCTCCTTTTGGGCGTCCTTGGACAAATGCATCCAGAACTTCAAAATCAGCGCACCATCATCGGCCAGAGTTTGCTCAAAGGTTTTGATGCGTTCCAGCCGTTCATCGAATTCCGCCAGATCGTTATGGCCATAAACGTGATCGAGAATCGGCATGGAATACCAGGAACTCAGAAACAGGCCGATCCGTCCCCGGGGCGGCAGATCGCGCCAGAACCGCCAGTATTCCGGGCGGTCGCGCTCCTCGTCGGAAGGTTCGCCAAACGCCCGGGTAACGAGCCAGCGGGAATCCAGCCATTCGTGCAGTTTATTAACGGTCTCGCCCTTGCCCGCGCCATCGACTCCGGCAAAGACAACGATGACGGGAAAATCAGCTTTGCGTAATTCCATCTGCATCATGAGCAGATCTTCCCGCAACTGGGAAACCTGCTGGTGATACTCTTCCTTGGGAAGCTTGCGTTGCAGTTCGGCGGTTCTGAACATCATGATCCTCACTGGCTTAGACAGGAATGATGGAGTTGTCCCTCTATATTTTACTGAAATATAAGATATATTATATAGTTATGTGGATAATAAAGGGATGCTTGGGAATTTCCGGGCTATGGATTGATTGCGGCAACCCAGTTTAATGTTAATCTTAGTGCAGTTGACCGACAGACGCTCGACTCCCTGCTTGAGTCAGGATGGTCTCAGACCGTCGCCCAGGGCATGACTCAGCACATCTCAGAACGAAGGAGAAACCGAATGAAGCGGCGACTATTGGCCGGTCTGATTCCTTTAGCATTTGTCTTAGCGGGTCCAGTTCAAGCAGACATCTATGCTTTCGTGGACAGTAATGGGGTGCGACACTTGAGTAATGTGCCGAGTGATCCACGTTACAAACTGGTGATGCGCACCCCGGCTTACAGCAACAAGGCGGCCCAGCCTTCGAGTTATGCGCCCAATAACCTTTATACGCCTAACGTTTTCGGGAGTAACCTGGCGCGCAAGGCGAGTCGCGCCAAACCGATCCGGGTCAACGAGCAGAACCGGAAGCGATTTGCCGCCGACATCAACCGCATCGCCGCGCAATACCGTTTGGAACCGGCGCTAATGCATGCCGTGATCAGCGCCGAGTCGTCCTACAATCCCTGGGCGGTTTCCCCCAAGGGCGCCATGGGCCTCATGCAACTCATGCCAGGCACCGCAGAACGATTCGGGGTCAGTAACGCCTATGATCCGGTGGCCAATATGCATGGCGGCGCTCGTTACCTGCGCTGGTTGCTAGATCGTTTTAACAATATTCATCTGGCGGTAGCCGCCTACAATGCCGGCGAAGGCG
>JAGRHM010000083.1 GCA_020445005.1 Candidatus Competibacteraceae bacterium
TGTCGCTATCGACTAAAAGGGTGCTATCACCCCGTAGGAGGCATTTCCATGAACACTCTTCACCGCTCAGTAGTCGCCATCAGCGTCGCTATGTTTGTCAGTCTGCCACCAAGCGCATTGGCATCTGAACAGGACGATGCCGTTCGCCTCTGCCAAGACCAGATCAAGCAGAAATATGCCGTCGGGGATTTCCGGCATGTGTGGGCGGATCAGGAGGGCAATCATAAATTTATCGTGAATGGGAAGGTCAAATACGAGAACCAGATGTATCCGTTTAATTATAAGATCAAGAATGGCCAAGTGAAATCTTATGCTTATGACGGCCCACATTCTCAACATTCCGACGACAGCAGCGATCTTAGCAAAGCCGTGGCGGTGGGAGTCGGTCTTGCGATTGTCGCCGCCATTGCCTCGCAAGCCGGAAAGGATGATAAATCGTCCACGTCGCCGCTCCCGGTCAAGCAATCCATCCTGGAGGATGAATGTCACGACAATCTGCAATACCGGATGCGGGATGAGCATTACTCATCAGGCATGTCAGACTCAACAATAACCGTTTGGAGGGGCATACTCTGACCGGCGATGGCAGGGCGGTAACAGATGACCATCAACGCAATCATTTTACCTATACATACTACATTCAACGAGCAAGGTCATGTGATCGACAGTCGTTACCAGCTCTATTGAGCTGTTGTTTTCTCTTTTACCTCAAGAGCTTTAGCCCTGTTTATCGATTCAATATTTCAAGGAGTTGATCATGAAGCATCGTATCATCAGGCATACCGCGAGCGCATTGGTTGCTCTGTTTATGGCAACGTCAGCCGCTTATGCGCAGGACCCGGCGCCTGATCTGCAAGATCTGGTTGGCGCGCGCGGCAGTAGCGGCGAAATGGCCCTCAAAGAGCGCTGGTATTTATTTGTCAAGGGCGAAAAATCCGGCAGCGATAGTTACACCTACTGGCGTCAGACCCGCACTGGACAATGCATCACGGTGCGCACTGCCGAAGGCCGTTATCAATCCTTGGTCAATGCTCCGGACTTTGACTGCCAGAACGGCGAATCCGCCGCCGACACTTCGCCGGAGGACACTGGCGCGCACCAAAAACAACCCTTCGCCACTGTGTGCGGAGTCACGGTCGAAGGCAAACTTTATCGCTACAAGTGTAAAGTCAATGGCGCTGCGCCGGGCGGTCCGGGTAAAACCGTCCTGCATTACCCTGACCAAAAGGTTACATTGCACTGGCATCATGGCGATCGAGTCGGCGTGGAGTTCGAAGGTATGAAAACCCTGCCAACGACTTTTAACACCTCCGAAGGCAGTACCCAGTTCATGTTCGAAGGCAAGACGTATTTTTATGTGTCCGATCCGGGTATGGCGGAGATGGAAGTCAGGGATTTCCGTGATTGAGAACCTGTACAAAAAATGACCCTGGGAGCAGCAGGTAACCTGGATCAAGCGCAGCGAAATCCAGGTCTGCCTGATTGGCTCCAGTTTGCGTAACGCTTCACGGCCAACTTTTTGTGGCTGCCGTTAGTAGTGGATCAGAGAGTCACTGTTCTTTCCGCAGCTCTCGTCGCACCACTTTTCCAGCAGCGGAAATGGGTAGGGCCGTTACAAACTCAACCTGATGCGGAATCTTGTAGCGAGCCAGATGTTCGCCCAGATGCGCCAGCAGTTCTTCTGCCGTAGCGGTAAGTTCAGGTTTCAGAACGACAAACGCCTTGCCCACCTCACCCCATTGGTCATCGGGAATGCCCACAACCGCGCACTGAAAAACCGCCGGGTGCCGGTACAATGCCGCCTCGATCTCGGCGGGATAAATGTTTTCGCCACCGGAGATGAACATATCCTTCAAGCGGTCAACGATGTAGAAATACCAGTCCTCGTCATAACGGGCCAGATCGCCGGTGTGAAACCAGCCCTCGGCATCCATCACCTTGGCCCAATCAGGCGCATTGTTGATGTTGAAATAGCCGGACGCCATGCTGGGTCCCTTCAACACCAGCTCCCCGACTTCGCCCACACCCAAGGTGCGGTTGTCGCGATCCACGATCCGGGCATCGACATAGAAATTGGGTCGGCCAATGCTCCCGGCCTTGCGAATAGCGTCTTCCGGCGAGAGGGCGAACAAGCCGGGACCAAATTCAGTCATACCGAACCCCTGTTTGAAGCGGACGCCTTTCTCGCGGGTGTATTGTTCGACCAGAGGCACAGGCAACGGCGCGCCGCCGCTGGTGCAAAAGCGTAACGAGCTTAGATCGGCGTCCGGCCAGGCACTGGCTTGGGTCAACATCTGGTACATGGCCGGAACTGCGGCGAATACCGTGGCCCGTTCCCGCTGAATCAACTCTAGCACCCGCTCGGGATCGAAGCGCTTTAGCAGCACCGTGGTTCCGCCGAGAATCACTTGCGGCAGGGTGTACACAAACAAGCCGCCGACGTGGAACATCGGAAAAACGTTCAAATACACATCGTCGCGCCCCAGATCGTGAATGACGGTGTTCAAACAATTCCAGGCCATCTGGCGATGGCTGATGCGCGCGCCCTTGGGCAATCCGGTAGTGCCGCCGGTAAAGACAATGGCGGCAATATCTTCTTCGGTCAGTGTTTCGCAGGTGCGCGGCGCGGTGGGAGCGGCGGCCAATAACTCGTTAAAACCCCGGCTGCCGGGAATGCCGGAGCCATCGAGATGAATCCAGTGTTGCACCGAGGTCCCAGCGTGCGCCAGCTCGGTAACGGCATCCTTGAAAGCATCGTCGTAGATCAGAACAATCGGGGTGACATCAGCAAAAATCTGTTGTAATTCGCGCCAGTGTAACCGCCAGTTCAACGCGGTATGAATAGCGCCCAGCTTGCCGCAGGCGAACAACAAGTCGAGATGCTCGACGCCATCCTGCGCCAGGATCGCTACCCGATCGCCCTGGTGAATACCGGCGATTGCATTCAACCCGTTCGCCAGGCGATTGGCCCGCTCGTTCATTTGCGCATAGGTAAGGCGCAATTCCGGCTCTTTACCTACGTCTATAATCGCCAACGCTTCCGGGCTGTAAATAGTGCGCCGGCCAAGATAATCGCCGATGTACATCCTGCTCTCCTCAAAATAGGCGTATGCATTAAAATCAGGTGCATGCGCTCACACCTTCGTCAATCGCTTCCTTTTGATCGAGTGTCAGGCAACCCCTGGATGCTGGACTCGAACCTCGATGGCCTCCTCGTTGGCCGCGGGATGGTCGGGTCATGCATCGGAGTGATTATAGCCTCTGCTACCTTGAGAATTCGCAATGCGGCGATTTGTATCAATGATAATAATCATGCGTTGTAATCAACGCATAAGGATCGCCCTATTCAATTTCCGCGAGGAAGCTTCAATCATGAAAATCGCTGTCGCCAGTCAGAACCGTCACGCTATCACCGAACATGCCGGTCGGTGTCGCAAATTCTGGATCTATCAGGTCGAACAGGGTAAAACCTTGCACAAGGAGCTGCTTGAATTACCCAAGGACCAAAGCTTTCACGACAGTTCGCCCCATGAATCGCATCCCCTGGATGACGTACAGATCCTGATCGCCGGCGGTATGGGTCAAGGACTGCGCCAGCGGCTGGCGATGAAAGGCATCACGGGACTGGTGACGCCGGAAACCGATCCTGATCAGGCGGTTTCTGCGTATCTGGCGGGTACGTTAACGATGGGAACCCCGGAACCGCATGCGCATGGCGCAGGGCAACACCACCATCGACATGCAGACCACTGCCATCACTAGATGGAAAATATTTTTTACAGCAGGAGGTTATGGTCATGACTACCGTTCAATCACCTTTGGACATCGGCGCCCTGAACCGGTTGCGGATTCTCTGCATTTCTGAAACCGGCTGGTTTGACACTAAAGAAGTTTTCGAGGACATTCGGGATGCTGGCGGCGCCGAAGTTGATCAGTACGACATTCCCTGGCCGCCGTTTGGCGACCTGCATCAGGATAACGCTGCCGGGTTTGCCGCCCTGCTGGAAGCAGAAACCGCCGATGGCGCGCAACATCACGTGTTATTTGACACCGGCTGGAATCCTGCCTGGATGGATAAACGCTTTGCCGAGGAAGGGATTGATCAACTGTTGCAGGACGGGCAAATCGAGGCGCTGGTGATCAGTCACGAGCATTTTGACCACTTCTGGGGAATCGGCTCGACTCTGCGGCATTGCCCAAACATCACTCTCTACATCCCGGAAGGTTTTCATCCAAAAGGGCTGGCCTTCATCAAGGAGCAAGGCCACATCGGCCAGTTGGTTACGATCCCCCCCGATCAGCCGCTCCTGTTATTTCCTGGACTGGCGGTCGTCAATTTCCCCATGCATACCCTATTGCGCGTCGATGGCGAAAATGTCCTGTACGCGCAAATCCGAGGCCGGGGCATGGCGATGATGACCGGTTGCGGACATGGCGGCGTACTGAATCTGTTGGATTACGCTCGACGCACTTTCCAGGGCGGCGAGCGCATTTACGCCCTTTACGGGGGACTGCATATTGCACCGTTGGAAGACTGGGATGAGGCGCGGGATCGCATGGTCGAGTCCCTGGGTCAATACGGTATCGCTACATTGGCTTGCAACCATTGTACCGGCCAACGGGCGGTGAAGAAGATGCTTGAAACGGGGTTACCCGTCCTGCGCGGTACAGCCCGCAACGGTTCGCAGAATGAGCTGTTTGTGGGCAATGGCGACGTGGTGGAACTGGCCTGAAAATCTGTAAAAAACTGTAGATATTCAAGCTCCTCTCTCCCAGTTCATGGGGGAGGGGGTATTTATGTTGAGCACCGCGGCCGAAGCCGGCATGGCGTTCGGTGAATAGAGGGAGGCTGCCGCGCTCACCCCCAAATGCTTGTCGGCATCGAGGCCATTCATTTGCGCTATACTCGTTAAAGCTATTTGACTGAAAGGCATTCCTGGAGAGGCGATGCACAATCAAAATGAGACAGGCAACCAGGCATTCCAGGCTAACGAAACCGGCGACAGTCAAACAATCGCTATCCCCAAGGAGCTGACCGTCGTCGAGGCGGTGCCCTTCCGCAACGCTTTCCGCTCGATCTGTGAAGCCAATAATCCGCCCTTCAAGGTCGTGCTGGATTTCTCCAAAACCTCTTTTATTAACAGCAGCGGGATTGGCGCGTTGGCCAGCAGCATCAAAATGTCCAAGACTAGCGATATTACCCTGACTATCATGGGACTCAATGCACAGGTGCAGGCGGTGCTGACCATGACGGGCCTGGACAAGGTGCTGCCGATCGAGGCCGATGAAACTGGAGAGATTCGGGAGGAACCGATCGATGAGACCGCCCTGCCGGTTACGCACCCTTCCATCCGCTCACGCGCGAAGCGCATCATCGATATCCTCGGCGCGCTGGTGGGTCTATTCATCACGGCCATCCTGTTTATTCCCATCGCCATCGCGATCAAGCGCGACAGTCCCGGCCCGCTGTTTTTCAGTCAGACCCGCTGTGGCTGGATGGGTAAGGGGTTTAAGCTTTGGAAATTCCGCTCGATGGTGACGGATGCCGAGGCGCGCAAGCATGAGGTCAAAAACGAGGCGGAAGGCGCTATTTTCAAGGCGGCGAATGATCCGCGCATCACTCGCGTCGGGCGCTTTCTCCGGCGCACCAACACCTCGACGAATTACCGCAATTCTGGAATGTTCTAGAAGGCTCGATGAGTCTGGTCGGCACCCGCCCGCCGACGCCGGATGAAATCGACCAATACGATATCCCCGAATGGCGTCGCCTGGATGTCAAGCCGGGCATTACCGGCGAGTGGCAGGTGCATGGCCGTTCCTCGATCAAGAGCTTCGAGGATATTATTCGCCTGGATTTACGCTGATAGCGTAACTGGAGCCTGTGGTACGACATTCAATTGATGTTCAAAACAATCAAAGTGGTTTTCAGCAAGGACAGCGGCGCGATGTGAGTCACGCGATGCCTTCTATTCTCTTCCTCACCCCGGAATTACCCTATCCACCGTTCAGTGGCGGGCGCATCAAAAGTTGGCAACTGGTGGAATTTCTGGGTGCGCGCTACCAGCTCGGCTTGGCTTGCGCCTTAGAAGCTGTATTGAAACTCT
>JAGRHM010000084.1 GCA_020445005.1 Candidatus Competibacteraceae bacterium
GAATCGTTCAGGCGACGCCGAGGGCCGCCTTGGCGCGGTTGGCCAGTTCAGCGAAGGCCGGCTTGTCAAACACCGCCAGATCGGCTAGCACTTTACGGTCGATTTCGATAGCGGCCTTTTTCAGACCATTGATCAGCCGACTGTAGGATAGGCTGTTTTCACGGGCGCCGGCGTTGATGCGCACGATCCACAGCGCGCGGAAATCGCGCTTCTTTTGGCGGCGATCGCGGTAAGCATACTGGCCGGCCTTGATCACCGCCTGTTTGGCGACCCGGTACACCCGGCTGCGGGCACCGTAATAGCCTTTGGCTTGCTTAAGGACTTTCTTATGGCGGGCGTGAGCGGTAACGCCACGTTTCACTCGAGGCATGACTTAGTTTCTCCGATCCAGCAACATCAGGCGTAGGGCAGCATTTGGCGCACGGCTGGGATATCCGCTGCCGCGATGGTTGTCGTGCCGCGCAACTGGCGTTTCCGCTTGGCGCTCTTCTTGGTCAGAATGTGCCGGAGGTGCGAGTGAGAACACTTGAACTGGCCGGAACCGGTGCGGCTAAAGCGTTTGGCCGCGCCGCGATTGCTTTTCATTTTAGGCATTGCATGACTCCGCAATTTTAAAGAATCCAATTTAATTCAGGGGTTCACCCCAATCTGCATCAAAGATTAGGAAGTAGCCGGCGCTTGGCGGGGAAAATTACTTCTTTTTGACCGGCGCGAGGGTCATGACCATCTGCCGTCCTTCCATGCGGGGCCGCTGCTCCACTGCACCGTAAGCGGCGAGATCATCTTCGACGCGCTTGAGAAGGTTGAGACCAAGGTCCTGGTGCGCCATCTCGCGGCCGCGAAACCGCAACGTTACCTTGGCCTTGTCGCCTTCACTGAGGAAACGGATCAGGTTGCGCAGTTTGACCTGATAATCTCCTTCGTCCGTGCCTGGGCGAAACTTGATTTCCTTGACCTGGATCTGCTTTTGCTTCTTCCGGGCTTCATTTTGCTTCTTGGCCTGCTCGAATCGGTATTTACCATAGTCCATGATTCGGCAAACCGGCGGTTTGGCGTTCGGGGAGATTTCCACCAAATCCAGTTCGGCATCCTCGGCCATCCGTCTGGCGTGCGCCAGGGGAACAATCCCCGCCTGCTCGCCGTCCTGATCGATCAGGCGCACTTCACGCCCGGTGATCTCTTCGTTGAGCCGGAGTTCATTATTCGCAGCGATGTTGCGGTCCTCCAGTAGGTTATTCGGTTCGCCCGCGCCGGGCAATATCGGCTTGCAGTCGCTCTACAAAGGCGGGCAGGCCCATGCCCCCCAAATCTTGACCGGTGCGGGTGCGCACTGCAACGGTCTCGCTTTCCATCTCGCGGTCGCCGACGATCAGCAGATAGGGAACGCGCTGCAAGGTATGTTCACGAATTTTAAAACCGACCTTCTCGTTTCTCAAGTCAGACTCGACCCGGAAACCTTGTCGCACAAGGGATTTTTCAACCCGGACGGCATATTCGGCCTGATGGTCGGTAATATCGAGCACTATTGCCTGCGTCGGCGCCAGCCAAACCGGCAGCGCGCCAGCATATTGCTCGATCAAAATGCCGATAAACCGCTCCAGCGAGCCGAGAATCGCCCGGTGCAACATAACGGGAACCCGCTTGCTCCCGTCCTCGGCGATGTAATGCGCGTCCAACCGGCCCGGCATGGAAAAATCCACCTGAATGGTGCCGCATTGCCAGAGCCGGTCCAGACAGTCGCGCAGCACGAATTCGATCTTGGGACCGTAGAATGCACCCTCGCCCGGTTTGAGTTTCCAGGGCAACTCAGTCCGGTTCAACGCCAGTTCCAACGCCTTTTCCGCCTTGTCCCACACCTCGTCGCTGCCAACCCGTTTATCCGGACGAGTCGCCAGGGCCAGTTGCACTTCGGTAAAACCGAAATCGGCGTAAACCTGGAACAACAGATCCATGAACGCCGTGACTTCCGGTTGGATTTGCTCTTCGGTGCAGAAGATGTGGGCATCGTCCTGGACAAAATTGCGCACCCGCATCAAGCCGTGCAAGGTGCCGGACGGTTCATTGCGGTGGCAGGAACCGAATTCGGCCATCCGTAACGGCAGATCACGATAACTTTTTAGTCCTTGGTTAAAAACTTGGATATGACCGGGGCAGTTCATAGGTTTGACTGCGTAATCGCGGTTTTCCGAAGCCGTCGTGAACATGTCGTCGCGGAATTTCTCCCAGTGCCCGGAGCGCTCCCACAGACTGCGGTCGATAATCTGTGGAGTATGGACTTCCTGGTAGCCCTGTTCGCGCAACATTTGCCGAATGTAGTTCTGCACCTCGACGTAGATACGCCAGCCCCGGTCGTGCCAGAACGCCATGCCCGGCGCTTCTTCCTGGACGTGGAACAGGTCCAGCGCCTTGCCCACCCGGCGATGATCGCGTTTCTCGGCTTCCTCCAGGCGATACAGATAAGCTTTCAGGGCTTTCTGATCGGTCCAGGCGGTGCCGTAGATGCGCCGCAACATCTCGTTGCGGGAATCGCCGCGCCAGTAAGCGCCGGCCACCTTCATCAACTTGAAGGCATTGCCGATCTGGCCCGTCGAGACCATGTGCGGCCCGCGGCA
>JAGRHM010000085.1:0-4015 GCA_020445005.1 Candidatus Competibacteraceae bacterium
TGACCAGTCTCGAAGAAATCAACCGAGTAACAACGGAATAATCGCCGTGGCTAGACAACCGACGTTGGCGAAAAAGGCCAAGAAAAAAGAGGAAGAGCCGACTTTCAAATGGGAAGGCACGGACAAGCGAGGCGTCCGGGTCAAGGGAGAATTGCGGGGAGCTAATCAAGCCCTGATCAAGGCGGAGTTGCGTCGGCAGGGCATTGTCCCGCTGAGCGTCAAGAAGAAGGCCAAGCCGCTCTTTACCTTTGGCGATAGCATCGTCCCAAAAGACATTATGCTGTTCACCCGCCAGCTTTGCACCATGCTGCAGTCAGGCATCGCCGTGGTGCAGGCGCTGGATATGGTTGGACATAGCAACCGCAAACCCAAGGTCAAGGAACTCATTCTGGATGTCAAGGCTGAAGTGGAAAGCGGCACCTCCCTGTCTAAAGCCTTCGCCAAGCATCATCTTTATTTCGATGACTTGTATTGCAGCCTGGTTCACGCCGGCGAGGAAGCTGGCGTTCTCGAAGTGTTGCTGGACAAGATCGCGATCTATCTGGAAAAGTCGGAAGCGCTGAAAGCCAAGGTCAAGAAAGCGCTAACCTATCCGGCTATCGTGCTGGTGTTCGCCTTTGTTGTCACGGCCATTTTGCTGATCTTCGTCATTCCTACTTTTGAAGATTTGTTCAAGGGCTTTGGCGCCGAGTTGCCGGCGCTTACCAAATTCGTGATCGAAATTTCCGGGGTTTTCCAGGAATACTGGTATCTCATCCTCGGCGGACCGGTGGTCGCTATTGTCGGTTTCCTGGAGGCCCGTAAGCGTTCGCGAACCTTCTATCAATGGTTGGATCGCATCGTTCTGCAAATGCCGCTGATTGGTGATCTGGTCGCTACTTCCGCTAACGCCCGCTTTGCCCGCACCCTGTCCACTCTGTTCAGCGGCGGCGTACCGCTGGTGGACGCTATGCAGAGCGTGGCCGGTGCAACGGGTAATTACGTCTACGAAAGGGCGGTCCTGGATATGCGTGAATCCGTCTCCATCGGCCAGCAGCTTAATTTCGCCATGCGCCAGAGCAACCTGTTCCCGGATATGGTCATTCAAATGGTGGCGATTGGCGAGGAAGCTGGCTCTCTGGGCGATATGTTGGCCAAGGTGGCGGACTTTTATGAAGCCGAAGTCGATCAGAAAGTCGATACGTTGACGACCATGATTGAACCCTTGCTCATGGCGTTCCTGGCGGGGGTGGTTGGTACGCTGGTCATCGCCATGTACCTGCCTATCTTCAAGCTGGCCGCAGCGGTTTGACGTCGGTTTGGTTATGGCGATCACCGAACTTCTGGCCGATTCGCCGGGGTTGTTCGTTTTTCTAACCATCTTGTTAGGCCTGATGGTCGGCAGCTTTCTCAATGTGGTCATCCATCGTCTTCCCCTTATGATGGAGCGGGAATGGCGCGGCCAATGCGCGGAGCTGCTGGACCAGCCGATCCCGGAAAGCGATCAAGCGCCCTTCAATCTGTGGCGACCGCGTTCCTGTTGCCCACAGTGTGGGCATCTCATTCGGGCTGTGGAGAATATTCCGTTGCTCAGTTACATCCTGCAACGGGGCCGCTGCGCGCATTGTCAAGGCGCGATCAGCATTCAATATCCGCTCGTGGAGGCGACGAGCGGACTGTTGGCGGGTATGGTCGCCTGGAAGCTGGGCTTTGGCTGGCCAGCAGCAGCGGCGTTGATCTTCACCTGGACGCTGCTGGCCGCCAGTGTGATTGATTTTCGCCATCAGCTTTTACCGGATAATTTGACCCTGCCATTACTTTGGCTGGGTCTGGGCGTCGCGCTCATGGGTTTGTTCGCCGATTTGCCCAGCGCAGTGATCGGCGCTATGGCCGGCTACCTGTCGCTCTGGACGGTTTATCAAGGGTTCCGCCTGCTGACGGGCAAGGAAGGCATGGGTTTCGGCGACTTCAAGTTGCTGGCGGCCTTGGGGGCGTGGACCGGTTGGCAATATCTGGTCACCATCATCATTCTGTCATCACTGGTGGGCGCGCTGTTCGGGCTGGCGCTCGTGTTGTTCCGCAAGCGGGATCGGCAAATTCCGATGCCCTTCGGTCCGTTTCTGGCGGCGGCCGGCTGGATCGCGCTGCTATGGGGTGGGCCGATCAACAGTGCCTACTTGCGCTGGCTGGGAGGCTAAAGATGCTGGTCGTTGGTTTAACCGGCGGCATCGGCAGCGGTAAGACCGCAGCGAGCGACCGGTTCGCCCAACTCGGCGTTCCGGTCATTGATACCGATCTGATCGCCCGTGAACTGGTTGAACCGGGACAGCCGGCGCTTGCGGAAATTGCCGATGCATTCGGGATGGACTGCCTGGATAGCCAGGGTCGTCTTGATCGCAGCCGTTTGCGTGAAAGAGTGTTCATGGATGACGCAGGGCGACGCAAACTCGAAGCAATCCTGCACCCGCGCATTCGAGCTGTTGCCAGGAACAGGATTGCTGCGCTGTCTGCGCCCTACTGCCTGCTGGTCATCCCCCTGTTGGCGGAGACCGGCATGATGGATCTGGTCAATCGGGTGTTGGTGGTTGATGCGCCTGAGGTCGAGCAAATCCGTCGAGTGATGACTCGTGATCAGATTGAAGACGTCCAGGCCCAGCGTATTCTGGCTGCGCAAGCTCGCCGCGACCAACGGTTGGCTATAGCTGATGACATATTGGAAAATTCCGGAGACTTGGCAGAGCTGGAATTGCCCCTTGCTGAACTGCATCGGCATTATTTGCGCCTGGCCGCCAACGGGTCTTTGTAAACTTGATCTGCTGGCATAGTGTGCATGGTCGGCGGTGACTGATCATCGTCCTTACGAGGCTTTCCTGTGTCCCAGTCCATTTGCTATGAACAGCCACTCAATGAGCGTGCCCGCGCCCTGTTACGATTGGAATTTTTATTTCAACAAATTCATCATGCGCTAACCGGCCCATCGACCTGGGACAGCCGCGCGGCGTTGCACGGTTTATTCGATATTCTTGCCGTAACCGGGCGCAATGAATTCAAAAAGGAACTGCTCAAGGAATTGGAGCGACATGCGAACACGCTCGGGCGATTACGACAGAACCCCGGCATCGATGCGATGACGCTATCATCGGTATTGACGGAAATCAGTCGAGTCATCAGCGAGATGCATCGTCCGAATACCTTGGCGCTGGATAGTGTGCGGCAAAATGAATTTCTCGGCGCTATTCAAAACCGGATTCAAATGCCCGGTGGCACCTGCCGGTTCGACCTGCCTGCGCTGCACCACTGGCTACAACAGGAGCCGGAGGTGCGCTATCACAACTTGCAGGAGTGGTTGGCGCCGTTTACGCCTATGCGCGATGCGGTCTCTTTGGTTCTGCGCCTGATTCGCGACAGCGCGACACCCTGCCCGGAAACCGCCATCCGGGGGTTTTTTCAGCGTGGGCTGGACGCCAATGCGCCAAATCAGTTGGTCCGGGTCTGGCTACCTTTAGGTGATCCTTTTTTTCCCGAAATCAGCGGGGGCCGCCATCGTTTCACCATCCATTTTCTAAAACAGCCCGATCCTCGCCACCGGGCCGCTTCCTGTTCAGATGATGTCGCTTTCGACTTGGCCTGCTGCGTAATTTGAGGAAAGGGATTAGGGATTAGGAATCAGGGCGGTGATGATGGGTATATCGGCGGCGGGAAAAGCCAATGTCTCCAGTTCCATCAGCGACGCCCAGAGCAACGGCTGACCTTCACGGCTCTGTGGTTCATTCCGCCAGGTCATAACCCGCCACACATCCAGAAATACGCGCTTGTCGGAATAATCATGCTGCACTTGCAGCCAGGGTTCAGCGGATTCCACGATGACGCCCAGCTCTTCATGCAATTCCCGGCTCAGCGCCGTCGCTACCTGCTCACCCTCCTCCACCTTACCACCAGGAAATTCCCATAATCCGCCTTGATGAACGTGATCCGGCCGACGAGTAATTAGCACTGCGCCGGCGGCGCTGATCAGAACACCCACCGCAACGTGAAC
>JAGRHM010000085.1:4061-6474 GCA_020445005.1 Candidatus Competibacteraceae bacterium
TCGGTCGTCCAAATCCGCGTCGTCGCCGCGCCGCGCCCAAGTTCAATGCGGATGGTGATGTCGGAGCGCGCCATAACTTCTTGTCCACGCATCTCGGTGTAATCGACAGCACGTTCGCCCGCGCGGACGATGCAGATTTCATCCAGATGGATGACTATCCGCTCCAAATCGAGATCGGCTAAACCGGCGTGGCCTACCGCCGCTAGGATGCGTCCCCAGTTGGGATCAGAGGCGAAAAAAGCGGTCTTAACCAGCGGAGAATGGGCAACGCAGTAAGCTACCTGCCGACATTCGGCGGCATCTCGCCCTCCTTCGACCTGGATGGTGATGAACTTGGTGGCGCCTTCGCCATCATGAATGATGGCTTGAGCGAGCTCGGTGCAAACTTCTCGCACAGCGCTGGTAAAAAGGTTTTGGTCCTCGCCCTGCATAGGGATATTCACCCCGGACCGGCCGGTCGCCAGAAGGACCAGCGCATCATTCGTTGAGGTGTCGCCGTCGACGGTGATGGCGTTGAAAGAATAGGCGACCGCTTCATTAATCGCTTGCCAGAGCAATGCTTGATCGGTAACAGCGTCTGTGGCGACAAAAGCTAACATCGTAGCCATGTTCGGGCAGATCATGCCCGCGCCCTTGGCGATGCCAGTCACCGTTATGTCGCGCCCGCTCAGATTCAGCCGCCGTGACGCCCACTTGGGCCGGGTATCGGTGGTCATGATGCCGTGCGCTGCTTCCATCCAGCCATCCGGTCGCAGCGCCGCCAAAGCGGCTGGCAAACCGGCGACTAATCGTTCCAATGGCAAAGGTTCGCCGATCACTCCAGTCGAAAAGGGCAGGACTTCTTCAGGCCGGCAGCCCACGTATTCGGCCAGCGCACGGCAGGTCGTTTCAGCGTCGGCCACGCCCTTAACGCCAGTACCCGCATTAGCGTTGCCAGTATTGATAACCAGGTAACGGGGCGTGGATTGGTTCAGATGCTCACGGGCGACCATGACCGGTGCGGCGCAAAAGGCGTTTTGGGTGAACACAGCAGCGGCACGGGTTCCAGCGGTAGCCTCGATGATTACCAAGTCGCGCCGATCAGGATATTTAATGCTAGCGCAAGCGGTGCCCAAGCGAATGCCAGCAACCGATAAAGGTTCCATAAACTCTCCCGGCAAAGAGGGGCGCAATTAGTCTAACTGTCCGTGGCAATGCTTGTACTTCTTGCCCGAACCGCAAGGACAGGGTTCATTGCGCCCGATTTTGCGGCCATCGCGAACAAATGGGGTATGCGCGGCCTCCTCCGCTTGCCGGCGGATTTCGATGCCGGAATCGTCTTCGTCGCCTTCCGCTAGGGCTGAAGCCTCCGCATGAACAAAATGCATGGCGCCCGGCGCGGGTCGGCGCGGTTCAGGAATCGGTTCCGGTTCGGCCTGGAATTGCGCCCGCACCAAGAAGCTGACCGCTTCCTGGTGAATACGCTGCACCAACGCCTGGAACATTTCGAACGACTCGCGCTTATACTCCTGCTTGGGATTCTTCTGGGCGTAGCCGCGCAGGTGAATGCCTTGGCGCAAATAGTCCATTGCCGCTAAATGCTCGCGCCAATGGCTGTCCAGCACTTGCAACAACACAGCCTTCTCAAACTGCCGCATCCAGGCTCCGCCGACCTGCGCTTCTTTCGTAGTATATGCTTGTTCCAGTTCAGTGTGAATGCGTTCCCGAAGGGGTTCCTCATGCAGGTCATGATCCGCATCCAGCCAGGCGCGAATCGGCAACTGCAAATCAAAGTCCTTGGCCAGCGCTTCTTCCAGACCCTGGGTATTCCACTGCTCCTCCAGACTCTGCGGCGGGATATAGTGATCAATCGTCTGTTTAAGCACATCGGCGCGCATCTCTTGCAAAGTTGCCGAGATGTCTTCCGCTTCCATTAATTCGTTGCGCCAGCGGTACATAACCTTGCGCTGGTCGTTGGCCACGTCGTCGAATTCCAGCAGGTTCTTGCGGATATCGAAGTTGTGCGCCTCGACCTTGCGCTGGGCGTTTTCAATCGCCTTGGTCACCCAGGGATGTTCAATCGCCTCGTTCTTCTCCATGCCCAGCTTTTGCATCAGCCCGGCCACCCGGTCAGAGGCGAAGATACGCAGCAGATTGTCTTCCAGCGACAGGTAGAAGCGGCTTGATCCTGGATCGCCTTGGCGACCGGAACGTCCGCGCAACTGGTTATCAATGCGCCGTGATTCATGGCGTTCGGTGCCAATGACGTGGAGTCCGCCAGCGGCGACCACTTGCTCATGGCGCTGCTGCCAAGATTGGCGGATGTCATCGTGAACCGACTGACTGGCTTCCAGGCCCAGCGCCTTCAGTTCAGCTTGCAGGTTACCGCCCAAGACGATGTCAGTACCGCGCCCCGCCATGTTGGTGGCAATCG
>JAGRHM010000086.1 GCA_020445005.1 Candidatus Competibacteraceae bacterium
CCCGCTTCCACCATCTTGCGCAGATCACGATTCGTGGCGGCCACCACCCGCGCATTTACCGCAATCTCCTGTTCACCGCCCACCCGGTTGATGCGTTGCTCCTGCAAGGCGCGTAACAGCTTGGATTGCAGCGGCGGCGGTAACTCGCCGACCTCATCCAGAAACAGCGTTCCGCCCTGCGCCAGTTCGAACCGGCCCCGTCGTTGTTTGGCGGCGCCGGTGAACGCCCCGCGTTCGTGACCGAACAACTCGCTTTCAAACAGGCTTTCCGGAATGGCGGCGCAGTTGACTTCCACAAACGGCGCAGCGCTCCGGGGACTGAGAAGATGCAGCAACCGGGCGATCAACTCCTTACCCGTGCCGGTCTCTCCGCTGATCAGTACGCTCCACGGCGTTTCTGCCACCCGCCGCGCCAGTGAGAAGACCTCGCGCATGGCCGGACTGTCGCCGATGATGGGCAGGGGCAAGGCGGCTTCCTCAGCTTCCCGACGCACCTCGGCAGCGTCTTCAATCACGGCTGCATCTTGTTCCAGGCGCTGGATTTTCTCGATCAACTGCAGCAGGTCCACCGGCTTTTCCAGAAAATCGTCTGCCCCCAGCTTCATCACTCGCACCGCGGTATCCACTGCACCGTAGGCGGTGATCATGATGGCGCGCACCTGGGGATTAAGCGTCTTGATTTCAGCCAGCAATTGATCCCCGGTCAGACCTGGCATCCGGTGATCGAGCAGCGCTAATTGGATTGTCTCCCGGCGAAACAGCCGCAAAGCTTCGGTCCCATCCTCGGCGCTGAAGACCTGATAGCCCTGTTTTTCCAGGAATCCCTGTAACAGTTCGCGTTGCAGTGCGTCGTCGTCAACGATAAGAATCTTCATGATGCCTGATTCATTGGCAGGTTCGATTAACGGCGCGGCAAGAACAGCCGCAACTCCAGTTGTCCCGGCTGGGGCGTTGCGATGGTCAGGCGACCGCCATGCGCGGCGACAATGCGGCGGGAAATAGCTAGTCCCAGTCCGGCGCCGCCCGGCTTGGTGGTTACCCAGGGCTCCAACAGACGCGGCGCTTCCTCCGGGGGTAAGAGAAAACCGGGATTGGTCAAGGTCAGCTCCAGCCCTGCAGCGACCGGTTGCAGGCGCAGTTCCAGCCAGCCGCCTTCCGGTTGCGCCTCCAGGGCATTGCGCAACAGATTATCCACCACCTGCCGCAACAAATCCGGGTCGCCGGAAATCTCGTCATGCAGCGCCAGATGACGACGTAACTCAATTCCAGCTTTTTGCAAGCGACCGGCGTAGAGCGTCAGGAGATCATCGACCAGCGCGTCCAACGCCACGGGTTGCTGACACGGCTGATAAAGCCGGGCGTAATCCAGCAATCCGGAAACGCTGCGATTGCTGCGCCCCACGGCTTCCAGCACGACGGCCACCAGTCGCCGATGCTCGCTACTCAGCTCATCCGCCTCAATTTGCAGGCGTTGTAACCCCATCGCCATAGCATTCAGCGGGTTACGGATTTCATGGGCGATAGCCGCCGCTGTCTGTCCCAGCGCCGCGTCTTCCCGCTGTTGCGAGAGACGATGCTCGTAGGCGCGCAACTGTTCAAGATGCGCCCGCTGATAACGGTACAGCAACCACGCGCCCAGTCCGCCGGTCGATGCCAGAATAAAGGCGAAGCCGGCAAATTCGCGCCATAACCGTTCTTCGGTTCGCGCCAGGGGACCGGCATCCAGGTCCACCACGAGTTCAGCATCGCCCAGTCGCGTGCGGGTCTCGACCACCCGCACGCCGTTGGCTCTTTGGCGAATCGCCACTTCGGGAACATCCTGATGCACAGATTCGATAGTGTTTTCCGCCAGATTACCGGTTATCTTGGCGCGGATCACGCCAGGCAATGTCGCCGCCGCCTCTAGGGCGCGCGCCAAGCCAATGGCGTTGCGCAATTCGTCCACCGGGCGACTGTCCATACTGACCAGCACGCAACCCGCGCGCCCCTGACGCGGCGCGCCAAACGCCAGTTCCTGAATATCAGGCAGAGACAGCAGGCGTTGCAAATGATCGCAATTCAGCGACGCGCCTGGATTCCAGTCCGGCGGCCCCTGATTGACGCTATCCGGGCGGATAACCCGGATGGCGGATAGACCGGCTTCCGCGGCGAAAGCGGTCAATTCCTGATCGCGGAACGGTTCCACCCGATCCAGGTAGTCGATAAACCGGGCAGAGTTGCTGAGAAATCCGATCAGCATGGCGTCAGTGACCTGGTGGCCGAGCACGGCGCCGCGCGCGTGCAAACTCACCGCGTCGGCCAACATGCGGGCGTGGCTGGCCGAGTCCTCCAGAAAAGCCTGCTGGGCCTGATGGGTCTGAAAGGAAAACCAGGCCAGCGCCAGGCAGCAGAGCACGCCGAACGCCAACAGATTGCCTAGCCACAACGGAGGCGGCTTGTAGTCAACGTCCGCCACCACCACCACCACCACCGCCGCCGCCGCCACCGCCGCCGCCGCCACCGCCGCCACTGCCGCTACCGCCGCCGCTACCGCCGCCGCTACCGCCGCCACCGCCATGACCATTTGCCGTTCCGCCAGCGCTGCGACTCAGGCGCGAGCGCACCCCGGTTAAATCGTTTTCTCTAGCTGATGCATCAATCGGCGCCAGACTCACGCCGGACGCATGGCCATCCGGCGTGAGCCACAAACGAACTGCAACGCCGGGAACCATTTTTTGCAGCATCTCCATATTGCGTAACTGGATCTCCCAGCGCCGGAACTCTCCATTCTGGGCTTCTTCCGCTGCAAGGGTAACGATGCCGGACTCTACCGCGAGTACGCGCGCTGCGATGGGCGCATCGGCGTGAGCGCTCTCTGCGCCCAGCGCCAGCAAACTCCACAAAATCATCCACCCGGCGTTGCGTCCATGACTGACTTCAAACCGGTTCATGCACTGTCCTCTCCTGTCGAACACTGTTGCATGATGGTTTGCAAAAAGCTGTCCATGTTTTCAATCTTGGTTGTTCGAATCAACTGCGGAAATTCGGCGCCGGAATATTCATGGGATCGATGCAGAGGAGCGGGAAACATGCATTCGGCAACTCCACAGCTCCACCCAGGGGCGGTCCCTGCGTGGCGGCCCCAACCATTTTCCGAGCGCATGGCACGCGCCGGCGAAGCACAGCTCATAATCGCCGGCTTCGGGTGTGCGCGCCAGGTGTAAGGGTTGCAAGGGCGGCAATGCGCGCTGGTAGCTCCAGACGCCGTCGCGCCACACCGCGTCTTCAGGGATTTCCATACCTGCGCCGCTGCCTCTGACTCGAGCCTCGCCCAGCATCAGTCCGTCAGCCGTGATGCGATAATCCTCTTCCCAGCGAATCTTTTCGACGGTGTGGCTCCAGGCCAGAGTCAATTCATGCAGCGGTAGCGCGACCCAGATCACTCCCGCCAGTCCCAGACACAAACCCATCATAGCGCGCTAATCTTCTTAACCCGGCGGGTGCGCCAAAGGTGAATGCCAATCGCTAGAAACGCCAATACGAAGCCGATTTCATCCGTCACCGGCAATGCCAGAATCAATGCAGCCCCCGCCCCAAACGCCAGCAAGCGTTCCCACCAGGTCAACGGCGCGTGCAGATGGCCAATGGACGCCATGCCCCACAAGCCAATGGCCAGCGCCGCTTTACCCAGAATGTAGATAATTGGCAACACGGTGCTGTCCTGCAGCATCAGCGCCGGCGCATAGACCGCCATGAAGGGCACGACAAATCCGGCCATGGCGATGCGCACCGCCCACAGGCTGATTTTCAGGCCACGCTCCCCGGCGATGGGCGCAGCGGCAAAGCAGGCTAGCGCCACCGGCGGCGTCAGATCGGCCAGGATGCCGAAGTAGAAAACGAACATGTGAGACACCAGCAGCGGTACGCCCAGCTCCAGCAGCGCCGGTGCGGCGATGGAACTGGTGATGATGTAATTAGGGATGGTGGGAATGCCCATGCCCAATACCAGACAGGTGATCATGGTCAGCACCAGCGAGAGAAACAGGCTGCTCTTGCCCAGATCGAGAATAAAACCGGCAAACGTAGTGGCGATCCCGGTCAAGGTGACGACCCCAATAATCACCCCGACCAGCGCGCAGGCGATGCCGACTGGAACTGCATGACGCGCGCCTTCCACTAAGGCGTACAGACACAGGCGCAACGTTTCCCGGCCCCCCTGAATGAAAGCGCACCCCGCGATGAGCAAGGCAATGACGCCGAACACCGCGCTGATGCCGAGCGGGAAGAAGCCGGCGCAGAGTATTCCCAACACAATCCAGAAGACGAGACGCAGGCCAAAGCTGGACATCGGCAGAATCAGCGCCGAACCCAGAATGACAATGGCGGTCACCGCCAGACCGACCGTTCCAGAGAAGAGCGGGGTGCGCCCGGAAAATAACAGACCTACCAGCACGATCAGAGGAATCAGCAGATAACCGCGTTCGCGCACAGCCGCCCAGGGATTGGGGCATTGCTCTTTGGGCAGACCTTCCAGACCGGCGCGACGGGCTTCCAGATGCACCATCCAGAACACTGAGCCGAAGTACAGCAGCGCTGGAATCAGCGCCGCCGTCGCGACTTCGACATAGGGGACGTTCAAGGTCTCGGCCATGATGAACGCCACCGCGCCCATGACCGG
>JAGRHM010000087.1 GCA_020445005.1 Candidatus Competibacteraceae bacterium
TCGCCAAACATGTTCTCAGTGACCATCACGTCCATCGAAGCCGGACCGGTGATCAAACGCATGGCGGCGGTATCTACCAGCACATGCTCCAGGGCGATCTCCGGGTTCGCCGCGCCGACCTGCACGGCAATCTGCCGCCACAGCCGTGAAGACTCCAGCACATTCGCCTTGTCCACCGACGTGACCTTGCGCTGGCGGCCCTGGGCCAGTTTGAACGCCAGCTCCATCACCCGGCGAATCTCGTAATCGTAATACTCCAGTGTATCGACGGCGCGCTCACGGCCATCCTTGATATCACGACCTTTCGGCCAGCCAAAATACAGGCCGCCGGTTAATTCCCGAATCACCAGAATATCTACACCGGCCAGTTTTTCCGGCTTCAGCGGCGAGGCATCGATCAGCGCCGGGTGAACCTTGACCGGGCGCAGATTGGCGAACACGCCCAGACCCTTGCGCAGAGCCAGCAGTCCGCGTTCGGGGCGATCCTTGGCCTTGGGATCATCCCACTTGGGGCCACCCACCGCGCCTAACAGCACCGCATCCGCCGCCTGGCAATCCGCCAGGGTTTCATCGGTCAGCGACGAACCGAACTGGTCGATGGAACAACCGCCCATCAGGCGTTCCTGGTACAAGAATGCGTGATGGGATTGGCCGGCGATGGCCTCCAGCACCCGGACAGCCTGGCTGACCACTTCCGGGCCGATGCCGTCACCGGGGAGTAAAACGATATTTGCTTTCATAAAAGTTCGCTTTGTATTCGAGATTCAGGATTCAATGCGCCACTGACAGACCGTATTCCACCGCATCGACCAGGGCCTGCCAAGAGGCTTCGATGATGTTCGTACTCGCGCCGACGGTACTCCAGAGTCGGGTCATATTGCGGGTGTCGATTAACACGCGGGTGATTGCTTCAGTGCCGTTCTGGCCCTCCAGAATCCGGACTTTGTAATCCGCCAGATGGAAAGTGGCAATGGCCGGATAATGGCTAATCAGCGCCTTACGCAGGGCCAGGTCGAGGGCGTTTACCGGGCCGTTGCCTTCGGCGGCGGTGTGCAGCACTTCCCCGCCGACCTTTAATTTGACCATCGCCTCGGCAAAAATCCCGCGCCCCTGGCGATGCTCGACGTTGACCAGAAAATCCACCAGTTCAAACAAGGGCTGATAATCCGGCTGCTGGCGCTTGAGCATCATAGCGACCGAGGCTTCGGCGGCCTCGAAGGAGAAGCCGCGCGCTTCAAGTTCTTTCACATCGTTGAGGACGCCCACCACATCCGCCACATTGGCGACATCGACACCGTGTTCCTCCGCTTTGCTGAGAATATTGGCCCGTCCCGACAAGGCGGAAACCACCACCCGCATCTTGTTGCCAATCCGTTCCGGCGCGACATGCTGATACGACTGCGCCGAGCGACGCATCGCTGCGACATGCACGCCGCCCTTATGGGCAAAGGCGCTCTTGCCGACGTAAGGTAGATGATCGTTGGGCGTGACGTTGGCAACCTCATCGACAAAATGTGACAACTCGTACAGCTTGCCCAAGCCGCCTTCCGGCAAGCACGGGCGACCCATCTTGAGTTCGAGATTGGCCATGATCGAACACAGATTAGCGTTGCCGCAGCGCTCACCGACGCCATTGATCGTGCCTTGCACCTGGATGGCGCCTTCACGCACCGCCAGCAGCGCATTGATCACCGCGCTCTCGCCGTCATTATGGGTGTGGATGCCAAATGGGTGCTGGATGGCCTCCTTCACCTCGCGGAGAATGCTTTCCACCTCCCAGGGCAAGGTTCCGCCGTTGGTATCGCAGAACACCACCGTTTCGGCTCCACCGCGAATGGCGGCCCTCAGCGTCTCGATGGCGTAGAGAGGATCCGCCCGGTACCCATCGAAAAAATGCTCCGCATCGTAAATGACCCGACGACCCTCAGCACGCAGGTAGGCCACCGACTGCTCAATAATCCGCAGATTATCTTCCAGCGTGGTCAGCAGCACATCGGTAACGTGCAGGGTCCAGGTTTTGCCGAAAATCGTGCAGACCGGCGTCTGTGCTTCAAGCAACGCCTGGATGTTGGCGTCATCCTCCGGGCCGCCTTTGACTCGACAGGTAGAGCCAAAAGCCGCGATCAGCGCGGTTTTCCACTCCAGATCACGGGCGCGCTCGAAAAATTCGGCATCTTTGGGATTGGAACCGGGCCAACCGCCTTCGATGAACGCTACGCCCAAATCGTCCAGCCGTTGGGCGACACGAATCTTATCGTAACCCGAAAGGGTGAACCCTTCGCTCTGCGTCCCGTCGCGCAGGGTCGTATCGTAAATTTGAATCAATGACATGGCATTATCTTCGGGCTTCAAAGGCCGCAATATCTTTCTCAAAGCTCAGGATGTAACCCAATTCATCGACCCCGTTGAGCAGGCAGGTCTTGTTAAACGGGTCAATGGGGAACGTCACCGAACCACCGGGAAAAGTCAGCGTTTGGGTCGCCAGGTCAATGGTCAGTTCGAGGGCAGGATTTTCCCCGACCATCATCAACAACCGTTGATGGATGGATTCGTCGACGATAATCGGCAGCAGGCTGTTTTTCAGTGCATTACTGCGGAAAATGTCGGCAAACGAGGTGCTGATCACCGCCCGGAAACCGAACCCGGTCAGCGCCCAGGGCGCATGTTCACGCGATGAACCGCAGCCGAAATTGTCGCCGGCTAACAGGATTTGGCGACCCGCCGCTTCGGGCTGGTTCAGCGCGAAATCGGGCTTGGAGGAACCGTCAGCGTTGTAACGCCAGTCCGCAAAGAGATTATCGCCCATGCCGTTTTTATCCGTCGCCTTCAAAAACCGGGCTGGGATAATCTGATCGGTGTCGATGTCGTTGACCGGCAACACGACGACTCGGGAGGTGAGGGAGGTAAATTGGGCCATGTTAGCGATCTCCGGCCAAGGTGCGCGGATCAGCCACGGCGCCTGCTAAAGCGCTCGCGGCGGCGGTAGCTGGGCTGGCAAGGAAAGTGCGCCCGCCCTGGCCCTGGCGGCCTTCAAAATTACGGTTGCTGGTGCTGACCGCATACTGGCCGGGCTGGAGTTGGTCGCCATTCATCGCGATACACATACTGCAACCGGGTTCACGCCATTCCGCACCGGCGGACTTGAACACCTGATCCAGACCTTCCGCTTCGGCCTGTTGCTTGATGGCCTGTGAACCGGGCACCACCATGACCCGCACGTTGTGAGCGACTTGACGCCCCTTGAGCAGCGCCGCTGCTTCCCGCAGGTCGGAAATGCGCGAGTTGGTGCAACTGCCGATAAAAACCACATCCACTTTTTGACCCAGCAGGGCCTGACTGGATTGGAGTCCCATATAACGCAGCGCCTTGTCCAGGGCGGCTTTCTGGTGGGTGTCGTTGAAACTGGCCGGGTCGGGAATCCGCCCGGTGATGCTCATGCCCATGCCAGGATTGGTGCCATAGGTGATCATCGGTTCGAGCGCGGCAACGTCCAGGGTGATGACATGATCGTAGACCGCGCCCTTATCGCTGACCAGCGCTTGCCAACGCGCGACGGCTTGATCCCATGCCGCGCCTTTGGGAGCGTGTTCGCGGTCCTTGAGATAGGCAAAGGTGGTGTCATCCGGCGCAATCAAACCCGCTCGCGCTCCGGCTTCGATGGACATATTGCAGACGGTCATCCGCTGTTCCATCGTCAAACCGCGGATAGCCGAGCCTGTATATTCAAAGACATATCCAGTCCCACCGCCGACGCCGATTTTGGCGATGAGCGCCAGAATAATGTCCTTGGCAGTGACACCCGCCGGGAGCGCTCCATCGATGCGGACTTCGCAGGTCTTGGGCCGAGTCTGGAGCAGGCATTGACTGGCGAGAACATGCTCGACTTCGCTGGTGCCGATGCCGAAAGCCAATGCGCCAAACGCACCGTGGGTAGCCGTATGGCTGTCGCCGCACACGATGGTCATGCCGGGTTGGGTCAGACCGAGTTCCGGGCCGATGACATGGACGATGCCGCGATGAGTACTGGCCATACCATGCAGGGTAACGCCAAATTCGGCGGCGTTGATTTCCATCTGCCGGATTTGCGCGGCGGCCAGCGGATCAGCAATCGGCACATTCAGCGGTGTCGTTGGGATAGAGTGATCCATCGTGGCGACGGTGCGCTCGGAACGACGGACTTGCAACCCGCGTTGGCGCAGACCGGTAAAGGCCTGGGGTGAAGTCACCTCATGGACGAGATGCAGGTCGATATACAGAATGGCCGGGGCATCGGGCTGTTCAGCAACGACATGCGACTCCCAGATTTTTTCGAAGAGGGTTTTGGGCATGATCAATCAGCCATAATCAGGGGGTGAATTTATGGAAAGGTTGCGATGATAGCGCGAAGAAAGGGCGCAACGGAATGGTTATACCAATTCTTCTCACCACCTATCAGTTCCGCATCACAGACCGTTGTAGCCCGGATGAAGCGAAGCGAAATCCGGGGCATCCTGAATTCCGCTACGCTCCATCCAGGCTACGAGTTACGAGTTGCAAGCTATCAATCGGTCCGTGATGAAGAACTGATAGGTGGTAAGCAGGAGCGCCTATCGGTCCGTGATGAAGAACTGATAGGTAGTAAGCAGGAGCGCCTGGGGGCTGCGTGCTTGGCGATAATCCGTGATAATCTGACGAATCCGTTCGATATTGGCGTTGGCCGGTTCATGTGAGTTCACACCCTCATGCCGCGCATCCGCATCGAAGATCACCATGACCAGTTGATTTCCAGTCATGATCTTGTCGCCGAGATCAGAATCCACCCGATGCAGCTCTTCGGCTCGAAAGTCCGGATTCCGGGCCAGCGCCTCAATGCGCCCCTTGATGCGCTCAGCGCGTTGTTCAACCGGGTAGGCAGAGATTCCACGCACTTGAAGCAGGAGTTGCCATCGAGTTCGACTGGCGCTGTCGTTACTATTTCGGCTTCGAGATCGGCGGCAGACGTTGCACCCCTGTCGATCTCCGCCGCATCGAGCGATGCAGTTGTTGCGGCTGATATCACCAACAGCAATGGAACACCCAAGCATCTGAAACTCAAGTTTCACTCCTCGTCGAAATTCAATTCACAAAGCCATGGCCATCATCCTGTTTGAAGGCTGTTGCGGACTCTGCTCTTGGGCAGAGTCTACCGCGAATCATCGCTGCATATAGCCTATGCTCGAAACGCGCCGAATGTCCCGTCGGGCCGGAGATGATTATAATTTCCAACGACGCATTCAAATTGCAAGAGGAAGCAAAATCATGGGGCGAATGAAGGTGATGATTGACAGAATGCTGGTTTATGCCAGAGCAGTGCTCTGGATGATCATGCTGGCAATTTTGCTTCAGGGCTGCGCTGCGCCGGGTCGCTTGGCCGCCGTGCCGGTACAGGACACCACCCGGGCGGAAATCCCCGGTATTCCCAACGCCCGTTACTGGGTCGATGCCGATATTGAGCCGTTTATTCGGGATGCCGTTGCATCCGCCAAGCGCGAAGCAGCGTATTTAGCCCGTACCGACTATCAGGGTCCGTTGCCGCCGGTCAATTTCCTGGCGGTGTCCGGCGGGGGCGACGACGGCGCGTTCGGCGCTGGCCTGTTAGTGGGCTGGACCCAGACCGGAACTCGTCCCGAGTTCAAAGGCGTTACCGGCGTCAGCACCGGCGCGCTGATCGCGCCCTTCGCCTTTCTGGGGCCTGGGGAAGACCATACTTTGCGCGAGGTGTACACCACGATCGATCCACAGGATGTGCTAAAGCCGCGCGGCCTGCTGGCGGCGTTGACCAGCGACGCTATGGCGGACAACCATCCACTCTGGGAGCTGATTTCCCGCTATATCAACGCCGAGCTGTTGGCGCGCATTGCCGCCGAATACGAAGACAAGGGTCGCTTGCTGCTCATTGGCACCACCAATCTCGACGCCCGCCGACCGGTGATCTGGAACATGGGCGCCATCGCGGCGGCGGCCCGCGAGAATCCCAGGGCGCTCGACCTGTTCCGCCGTATCATGCTCGCCTCGGCGGCAATCCCCGGCGCCTTTCCGCCGACCATGATTGATGTGGAAGTGGACGGCCAGCCTTATCAGGAGATGCATGTGGACGGCGGGGCGATGGCTCAGGTGTTTCTCTATCCGCCCCGGATGTTCGAAACCGCCCGCCGGGAAGGAATAAAGATTCCTCCGCGGGAGAGGAGTGTCTATGTAATTCGCAACGCCCGCCTGGATCCGCAGTGGGCCTCGGTGGAGCGGTCAACGCTCAGTATCGCCGGGCGGGCTATTTCCTCGCTCATTCAAACCCAGGGAATCGGGGATCTGTATCGCATTTATCTAACCGCACAGCAGGATGGCCTGGATTATCATCTAGCCTATATCGGCGCCGACTTCAAAGCGGTGCATAAGGAAGATTTCGACACGGAATACATGCAGGCGCTGTTTGATTATGGCTACGCACTGGGACGCAAGGGGTATCCCTGGCGCAAGACGCCACCAGGATTGACGGTCCAAAGTCGTTAAAGCGAACTTTGGATGATGCAGCATTAATCAGCGACCTCCAGATTGACTCCAGTCGCACTCAATACCGAGTTGCCGCATCACATATTTTTGGTAAACGGGTTTCAATACGCCCGGTTTGATTTTATGGATGAGCCTATAATTATTGTTGAAAAGGCCACCCTGACCCCCCCGAGGAGTAAGACCGATGACCGACTCAACGCAATCTCTCTCGCCTCTCTCCAATCAGCCCTTGATGCCTGCTCTTGCGCAACAGACGATGGATTACTGGGTCGACGGTTGGCAGCGGACGATCCTGTTCTGGGATGTGTTGCGCCAGCGCAGCGACCAGTACTATGCGCAGAAAGCCAAGGCGGTCCCGAATGTCCTGAGCTTCGACGCCGATCTGGTGCTGGACGGGCGGACGTTCGAGCGCCCGGTCAACTACGGCCTGGTGCGCATCCAGCCACCGGAAGGCGTGATCATCCACCCGAAGAAACGGCCCTTCGTGGTCGTCGATCCGCGCGCCGGCCACGGGCCGGGTATTGGCGGCTTCAAAGCCGACAGCGAATTGGGCGTAGCGATGCGCGCTGGTCATCCCTGCTACTTCGTTGGCTTTACTCCCGATCCGATGCCGGGTCAGACTATCGAAGACATCATGAAAGCGGAGGCCATGTTTCTGGAAAAAGTGATTGAACTGCATCCGGAAGCCGAGGGAAAGCCCTGTGTGATCGGCAACTGTCAGGCCGGCTGGGCGGTGATGATGGTGGCGGCGACGCGCCCCGAATTGTTCGGCCCGCTCATTATTCCCGGTTCGCCCTTGTCCTACTGGGCGGGCGTGGAAGGCCAGAATCCGATGCGCTACACCGGCGGCGTGTTGGGCGGCAGTTGGCTAACCGCGCTGACCAGCGATCTGGGCGCGGGCAAGTTTGACGGCGCCTATCTGGTCGAAAATTTCGAGAATCTGAATCCCGCTAATACCTTGTGGACCAAGAACTACGATCTCTGGTCACAGGTCGATACCAAGGGGCCGCGCTTCCTGGAATTCGAGAAATGGTGGGGCGGCCATGTCAATCTGAACGCCGAGGAAATGCAATGGATCGTCGATCAACTGTTCGTCGGCAATCGACTGGCCACTGCTGAAATCGTCACCAGCGACGGGGTACGAATCGACCTGCGCAATATCCGTTCGCCCATCCTCTGCTTCTGCTCCAAAGGCGACAACATTACACCCCCGCAACAGGCGCTGGGCTGGATTCTCGATCTCTACAGCGACAAGGACGACATTCGCGCCGCCGGCCAAACCATCGTCTACGCCATCCACGAGAGCATCGGTCATCTCGGCATCTTCGTCTCCGGCGGCGTGGCCCGCAAGGAGCATCAGGAATTTGCCTCCAACATTGATCTCATCGACGTACTGCCGCCCGGTTTATACGAAGCGGTCATGACGCCTAAGACCGCCGAGGCTGCAAACCCTGACTTGATTATCGGCGACTGGATTGTGCGCTTTGAGTCGCGCACGTTCGACGACCTGCGCGCCATCGTTCAGCCCAGCGCAGAAAATGAACGCCGGTTCGCCACCGCGCGGCGAGTATCAGAGATCAACCTCGGCTTATATCGCACCTTGTTCCAGCCCTTTGTCCAGGCGTTCGCCAACACACAAACCGCCGAATGGCTGCACAAACTGAATCCTTCCGAATTGCCCTATGAACTGTTCTCGGACCGTAATCCACTGATGCAGCACATCGCCCAACTGGCTGAGCAGGTGCGCCAACAACGCCAGCCGTCTGCATCTGACAATCCTCTGCTGCACTACCAGGCCATGCTGTCGGAAGGCATCATCGCGGCCCTGGATGGCTACCGCGATCTGCGCGATCGCAGCATGGAGCAGATTTTCCTGGCCATTTACAGTTCGCCATTATTGCAGGCGCTGGTCGGCATGCGCGCTTCCGATAAGCCGCCCCGCCGGCGTCCGGGTCTGGAGCCGGAGCGCATCGAGTTTATTCAGCAGCGTATTGCCGAACTCAAGGCGCGGCTGGCCGAAGGTGACGAGCGTGAAGCCGCTATTCGCAGTCTGGTGTACATCGGTATGGCCGGGCCAGGCGTGGACGAGCGCGCTTTTAATGCGTTGCGTCATATACGTAACGCGCACGGCAATCTGACATTACAAGAGTTCAAACAGATTTTGCGCGAGCAATTCTTTGCTTTGCTGCTTGACCGCGACGACGCTTTGGCTGCGATTCCCAAGATGCTGCCGCCCGACGCGGCCCTCCGGGCGGAGACACTCGCCAAGATTCATCAGGTCGTCTCCGCAGCCGGTGATCCGAGCGGTGAACGGGCCGAGCGGTTAGCACAGATTGAAAAACTGTTTGAGGTTATCGAACCGACTCAGCAAGAGTTGGGGCAGAACTGATTTTTCCGCCGTGAAACCGCCAGAATCTTTGCGTCCTGGCGGTTCCAAAGCGAGTTCAGAAACTGCCGAAAAAACCCGGCATTGATTTTCCTGCTCGAAGATGTCACTTCATGCTGGCGCGTAAATCCACCAAAGCCTGATCAAAAGCATCGACCCGGATCAGACCCAGACGGGGGTATTCAAGGTCGATGATGATGTAGACCGCGGCAGCCAGAACCAGTGTAAACCCCAGAATATGTAGCCAACTGCGGGTCTTGCTGGCGGCCATGCTATAACCAGCCAGCAATGCGCTCGCTAGTGCCAGCGCCACTAAAAATCCGTAAATGGCCATGGGCGGGTGCATTTGGGTAGCCATGGTGCGAGTGGTCATGATGTCGAACATGGCGTTCAGCGCTGGCAGCAACAGCATGGTTGCCGACGACGGCGCTCCATCCGTTTGACCGGCGGCAATCGCTTGGGTCCAGATTTGCTCTTGCAAGCCTGTTGCTTTCGTCAACTCGGCTAGCGCCGCCTGCATATCGGGCAGTTTTCGATAGACTTCCAACCGGGCGTCGACATACTGCTTGAAGTGCTCCCGGATTACCGGCTGCGTGCTGGTCGGCAATAGATCCAATCGCAACCACGCGGTACCAATGGCATTGGTTTCTTCAATAATGAGATCGCGGCGCTGTTCAAAACGCGAGGCTGCTCCCGAGAAAGTAAAAGCAATCAGCAGACCGACGAGGGCGAAGACTGCGCCATCCACGACGCCGGTTCCTGTTTGCGCGCCCTCGGGGTCGCGCGCGCGGCGCTGAATGCCGAGCCGTCGACCTGCTTCCAGCAAAATCAGCATACCGATAAACAGCCCACTGGCGAGCAGCCAAGCGATCAGCATCTTATTCATAAAAAATTCCTGGGTGACGGATCTTAAAGGTCGTATATACAAAACCAAAGACCATGAGTCGTAACAAAAAGCGGGTGATTATTACACTACTTCAATCATCGGTCATGTGATTTGACCAGCGGGGCTAACAGAGAATGCACGGTGACCCCGTAAGCAATCGCCAGCGCCATGAGGAATAACCGTTCAAGAACCTTTGATTCGTCCTTGTCCTCGCCCAACACCAGGTGCAGCGCAAATACGAACAAAATGATGCCGTCAGCGATCAGTAAAGCAGGGATCGAGCAACGCGCCTGTTTCAAGCTGATAGAATTGGATCACTATTCGAACCGGAGGATTGCTCATGACTGACAAGTCCAAACCCGCCACCAATCTTGCCGCCGCCGTCAGGGCGCTGCATCGCCATCTGTTGGAAAAAGGCAACCGCTTTGATCGCGGTCCCCGTTACGAAGGTCAGAATAATCAGAACAAAGCATTGTCCGACGTGACGCAAACCGTGCGCATGTACGAAGGCATGGGGTATGCCAAACTCATGCAGTTGGGCGAGCCACCGATCTATGCGGCGCTGAGTCGCGGCCACCAGGAGGTTCATATTTTCCAGCCGCAAGATCCCAAAATTCGGGAATGGCTGGAAGATGACAAGGCTTCAATGAATGATCCGGCCATGCGCGCCTACCTGCTGCAAAGCGCCGGTTTAAGCGAGAATGATCTTCCGGTAGCCAGCAAACCGCAGCGCTTCCATATCACCGAGGTGGACGGCGTGTTCATTCTCGCCAGCGAAGACGCCCCACCCGAACGGCGCTAGACGCCAGGAACGCGCAGCGAATTGCGAAACGAAACCGCTGTTCCCAGCAACGACCGCCTCGGAGCAAGAAACCCATGAGTGATAAATCCAAGAAAATTAAAGATAACCCTTCAGAGAAAGATCATTCTCCACCCCATGCAAAACTGAAGAATAAAGACTACGAGCGGGAGTTAAAGAACCTGCATATCGAACTGGTCAAGCTGCAAGAGTGGGTTCGGCACACCGGCCTCAAGGTCTGCATTGTCTTCGAAGGCCGGGACGGCGCGGGCAAGGGCGGCACGATCAAG